>NZ_CP025135.1:87500-90000 GCF_002833405.1 Planococcus sp. MB-3u-03
GAACGGTCCGCAAGACAGGGTAATAGCCCGTAGCTGAAAGTTCATTCCTCCAGAGTGGATCCTGAGTACGGCGGAACACGAGAAATTCCGTCGGAATCTGGGAGGACCATCTCCCAAGGCTAAATACTCCCTAGTGACCGATAGTGAACCAGTACCGTGAGGGAAAGGTGAAAAGCACCCCGGAAGGGGAGTGAAATAGATCCTGAAACCGTGTGCCTACAAGTAGTTAGAGCCCGTTAATGGGTGATAGCGTGCCTTTGTAGAATGAACCGGCGAGTTACGATTGCATGCAAGGTTAAGGTGAGAAGCCGGAGCCGCAGCGAAAGCGAGTCTGAATAGGGCGAATGAGTATGCAGTTGTAGACCCGAAACCAGGTGATCTACCCATGTCCAGGGTGAAGGTAAGGTAACACTTACTGGAGGCCCGAACCCACGCACGTTGAAAAGTGCGGGGATGAGGTGTGGGTAGCGGAGAAATTCCAATCGAACCTGGAGATAGCTGGTTCTCTCCGAAATAGCTTTAGGGCTAGCCTCAAGATAGAGAATCCTGGAGGTAGAGCACTGTTTGGACTAGGGGCCCATCCGGGTTACCGAATTCAGACAAACTCCGAATGCCAGTGATTTATGCTTGGGAGTCAGACTGCAGTGATAAGATCCGTAGTCAAGAGGGAAACAGCCCAGACCACCAGCTAAGGTCCCCAAATATCCGTTAAGTGGAAAAGGATGTGGCGTTGTTTAGACAACCAGGATGTTGGCTTAGAAGCAGCCATCATTTAAAGAGTGCGTAATAGCTCACTGGTCGAGTGACACTGCGCCGAAAATGTACCGGGGCTAAACGGATTACCGAAGCTGTGGATGGACATCGTAGATGTCCGTGGTAGGAGAGCGTTCTAAGGGCGTTGAAGTCAGACCGGAAGGACTGGTGGAGCGCTTAGAAGTGAGAATGCCGGTATGAGTAACGAAAGACGGGTGAGAATCCCGTCCACCGAATGCCTAAGGTTTCCTGAGGAAGGCTCGTCCGCTCAGGGTTAGTCGGGACCTAAGTCGAGGCCGATAGGCGTAGACGATGGACAACAGGTTGATATTCCTGTACCACCTCCCCGCCGTTTGAGTAATGGGGACGCAGAAGGATAAGGTGAGCGTGCCGTTGGTTGTGCACGTCCAAGTTGTGAGATGAGAAACGAGGCAAATCCGTTTCTATATAACATCAAGCAGTGATGGCAAGAGGTTTACCTCAGAGTCCCTGATTTCACACTGCCAAGAAAGCCTCTAGCGAGGCGGGAGGTGCCCGTACCGCAAACCGACACAGGTAGGCGAGAAGAGAATTCTAAGGTGAGCGAGTGAACTCTCGTTAAGGAACTCGGCAAAATGACCCCGTAACTTCGGGAGAAGGGGTGCTCTGGTAGGGTGAATAGCCCGAGAGAGCCGCAGTGAATAGGCCCAGGCGACTGTTTAGCAAAACACAGGTCTCTGCAAAACCGTAAGGTGACGTATAGGGGCTGACGCCTGCCCGGTGCTGGAAGGTTAAGGGGAGTGCTTAGCGCAAGCGAAGGTGCGAACCGAAGCCCCAGTAAACGGCGGCCGTAACTATAACGGTCCTAAGGTAGCGAAATTCCTTGTCGGGTAAGTTCCGACCCGCACGAAAGGCGTAACGATCTGGGCACTGTCTCAACGAGAGACTCGGTGAAATTATAGTACCTGTGAAGATGCAGGTTACCCGCGACAGGACGGAAAGACCCCGTGGAGCTTTACTGTAGCCTGATATTGAATTTTGGTGCAACTTGTACAGGATAGGTAGGAGCCAGAGAACCCGGGCGCCAGCTTCGGGGAGGCGTCGGTGGGATACTACCCTGGTTGTATTGAACTTCTAACCCACAAGCCTTAGCGGCTTGGGAGACAGTGTCAGGCGGGCAGTTTGACTGGGGCGGTCGCCTCCTAAAGAGTAACGGAGGCGCTCAAAGGTTCCCTCAGAATGGTTGGAAATCATTCGCAGAGTGTAAAGGCACAAGGGAGCTTGACTGCGAGACGGACAGGTCGAGCAGGGTCGAAAGACGGACTTAGTGATCCGGTGGTTCCGCATGGAAGGGCCATCGCTCAACGGATAAAAGCTACCCGGGGATAACAGGCTTATCTCCCCAAGAGTCCACATCGACGGGGAGGTTTGGCACCTCGATGTCGGCTCATCGCATCCTGGGGCTGTAGTCGGTCCCAAGGGTTGGGCTGTTCGCCCATTAAAGCGGTACGCGAGCTGGGTTCAGAACGTCGTGAGACAGTTCGGTCCCTATCCGTCGCGGGCGCAGGAAATTTGAGAGGAGCTGTCCTTAGTACGAGAGGACCGGGATGGACACACCGCTGGTGTACCAGTTGTTCTGCCAAGAGCATCGCTGGGTAGCTATGTGTGGCCGGGATAAGTGCTGAAAGCATCTAAGCACGAAGCCCCCTCAAGATGAGATTTCCCATTGCGCAAGCAAGTAAGATCCCTCAAAGACGATGAGGTAGAT
>NZ_CP025135.1:95000-165000 GCF_002833405.1 Planococcus sp. MB-3u-03
CGCAGTGAATAGGCCCAGGCGACTGTTTAGCAAAACACAGGTCTCTGCAAAACCGTAAGGTGACGTATAGGGGCTGACGCCTGCCCGGTGCTGGAAGGTTAAGGGGAGTGCTTAGCGCAAGCGAAGGTGCGAACCGAAGCCCCAGTAAACGGCGGCCGTAACTATAACGGTCCTAAGGTGGCGAAATTCCTTGTCGGGTAAGTTCCGACCCGCACGAAAGGCGTAACGATCTGGGCACTGTCTCAACGAGAGACTCGGTGAAATTATAGTACCTGTGAAGATGCAGGTTACCCGCGACAGGACGGAAAGACCCCGTGGAGCTTTACTGTAGCCTGATATTGAATTTTGGTGCAACTTGTACAGGATAGGTAGGAGCCAGAGAACCCGGGGCGCCAGCTTCGGGGAGGCGTCGGTGGGATACTACCCTGGTTGTATTGAACTTTAACCCACAAGCCTTAGCGGCTTGGGAGACAGTGTCAGGCGGGCAGTTTGACTGGGGCGGTCGCCTCCTAAAGAGTAACGGAGGCGCTCAAAGGTTCCCTCAGAATGGTTGGAAATCATTCGCAGAGTGTAAAGGCACAAGGGAGCTTGACTGCGAGACGGACAGGTCGAGCAGGGTCGAAAGACGGACTTAGTGATCCGGTGGTTCCGCATGGAAGGGCCATCGCTCAACGGATAAAAGCTACCCCGGGGATAACAGGCTTATCTCCCCAAGAGTCCACATCGACGGGAGGTTTGGCACCTCGATGTCGGCTCATCGCATCCTGGGGCTGTAGTCGGTCCCAAGGGTTGGGCTGTTCGCCCATTAAAGCGGTACGCGAGCTGGGTTCAGAACGTCGTGAGACAGTTCGGTCCCTATCCGTCGCGGGCGCAGGAAATTTGAGAGGAGCTGTCCTTAGTACGAGAGGACCGGGATGGACACACCGCTGGTGTACCAGTTGTTCTGCCAAGAGCATCGCTGGGTAGCTATGTGTGGCCGGGATAAGTGCTGAAAGCATCTAAGCACGAAGCCCCTCAAGATGAGATTTCCCATTGCGCAAGCAAGTAAGATCCCTCAAAGACGATGAGGTAGATAGGTTCGGGGTGGAAGCGTGGCGACACGTGCAGCTGACGAATACTAATCGATCGAGGACTTAACCAACAAACTGAAACATGCGTTTCCAATGTCGATTTATCCAGTTTTGAAAGAACAAGAATTTTGCCTCCGGGCAAAAAGACTTGTAAAACTCGTCAGAGTTGGTATAATAAGACTTGTCTTTCAAAACCTTATAGTCCAGTGATGATGGCAAAGAGGCCACACCCGTTCCCATCCCGAACACGGAAGTTAAGCTCTTTGCGCCGATGGTAGTTGGGGTTTCCCCTGTGAGAGTAGGACGTCGCTGGGCAAGTAGAAAGGCCGTTACCGGTTCATTCCGGTAGCGGTCTTTTTTGTATTTCAAATTAAAAAAAGGATTGAAAATATAGTATAAAGGGAAAAAAGAACTGAGGTGAAAACTTATGAAAGCTGGTTATTACAAAGTGAAAACGGTCGAGAAAAGAACAGCATTATTAGTTTCATTAAAAGATTCTGCTGAACAATATACTTACCCCATTGCAGATTTTACTCATGATGTAAATAAAGGGGATATAGTAGAAGTTTGGCAAGAGGGCACACGTTGGAAAACCAAGTATGTCGAAGAAAAAACTCGTTCGGTATCTAGTCATACTAAAGATTTTATGAAACGGATGATGGACCAAGAATGACGAGTCTCGGGATATTTCACCCGAGACTTTTTCTGTCCCAAACTAAGTATTTGATATCCGTAAATCGCTTATGTATAATTAAGTCAAATATAGTCAAAGTCAATCATTAGCGCATTTAAACGCTAAAGAGGTGAAAGCGATGCGGAATATTTCAGATATAATTGAAGGTTATTTAAAAGAGATTATCGAAATAAGCGGTAAGGACCATATTGAGATTAAACGAAGTGAGGTTGCCGAAAAATTTCAATGTGTTCCATCCCAAATTAATTATGTGATAAATACTAGATTTACATTAGATCGTGGATACGTAGTTGAAAGTAAGCGTGGTGGAGGCGGGTATATCCGTATAAAGAAAGTACGCCTTCATAAAAAATCGGATTTAATTGCCCAAATTATTAATAGGCTGGAAACGGGTGCTTCACAAACCATGGCTGAAGATATTGTATGGAGGCTCTTGAGTGAAGAAGTTATATCCAAGCGTGAAGCTAAATTGATTTTGAGTGCCATTGATCGTTCTACTCTCGGGCTGCCTCTTCCTGTACGAGATGAAGTGCGGGCACGGATTCTAGTGGCGATGTTATTTACTATTCAATATGAGTCAAACGGGCAAGGAGTGATCAAGTGATTTGTGAACAATGTGGAGAACGGCCTGCTACAGTCATCGTAAAGCAAAACCAGCAGGACCATTTAACAGAAAGGCACCTCTGTCACGTTTGTGCGGCAGAAAACCATAATATCAGTTTTTCTTTTGATCAAGACCCGATGGCGATCCATAACTTATTAGCTAATTGGTTTCCGAAGCAGCAAGCCGCCGTGAGTCCTGTACGAAAAGAAGTTCCAGCTTGCCCGTCTTGTGGATTTACTTTTCAAAAGTTCTTGAGTCTTGGTAAATTTGGCTGTGCTGAGTGCTATAGTACCTTCGCGCCTCAGCTAGATGAGATTTTAAAACGAGTGCAAAATGGAAATACAGAACATGCAGGGAAGATTCCTGCTTCTTATGGAACGACGTTGAAAATTAAAAAAGAAATTGAAGAACTGAGAAAGCAAATGCAGGCTGCGATACAAGATGAGAACTTTGAAGAAGCTGCAAGGCTACGAGATCAAGTAAAGGCCTTGAATGAAAAGCTTGAAGGAGGTGGGGACGTTGGCGATTGACCGTTTCCTTCAACCCCGTGCGAGCAGTTGGATGGCTAATAACGGTGAACATGTTGATATAGCTATGAGTACGAGAATCCGATTGGCACGGAATTTAGACGAGTTTAAATTTCCATATGCATTTTCTGAGGATGAGGCGTTGAAAGTTGATAAAGCCGTTTCTTCGGTATTACTGGATAAGGGAAAGGAAGTTGGATACGGGTTTACTCATATCAATATTGAAGAATTAAATGACCTGCAACGTGAAGTGTTAGTAGAAAAACATTTAATTAGCCCTTATTTAGCGAACAGCCAGCATTCCAGTGCTGTATTATTATCGGATGAAGAAGAGCTTAGCGTGATGGTCAATGAAGAAGATCATATGCGGATTCAAAGTTTGCAATCAGGCTTTCATTTGCAGGAAGCATATGACATAGCGAATAAAATGGACTCGCTTTTGGAAGAGCATCTTTCTTACGCTTTTCATGAGAAGTTCGGTTACTTGACCAGTTGTCCTACAAATACGGGCACAGGAATGCGTGCTTCTGTCATGCTCCATTTACCTGCCTTAACCATGTCCCATCAAATCAACCGGATCATCCCGGCTATATCCCGTCTGGGGATGGTTGTTAGAGGGATTTATGGTGAAGGAAGTGAAGCGCTTGGTAATGTATACCAGATTTCTAACCAAGTAACATTAGGGAAATCGGAGTATGAGATTTTGCAGGATTTGCAAAATATGACCCAGCAGATTATTGAACAGGAAAGGCGAGCGAGGGAGGCGTTGAATGCGAATTCTCCGCTGCTCCTTGAAGATAGGGTGTACCGGTCGTTAGGTGTGCTGACCCACGCCCGTCTGTTGAATACGGAAGAAGCAGCCATTTGTTTATCAGATGTCAGACTTGGAATCGATCTTCATCTAATTACAGATGTGGACATGTCGATATTAAATGAATTGATGGTCTTTATGCAGCCTGCTTTTTTGCAGCAGTATGCAGGGCGTCCATTAGAAGCGAAGGAACGGGACCTAGCCCGGGCGGAATTGTTCCGGGAGAGGTTAGCTGATAACGGGATAAATACAAAAGGAGAGGATTTTGCATGATGTTCAACCGATTTACACAACGCGCACAAAAAGTTCTTCAATTAGCTCAAGAAGAGGCAATCCGCATGAAGCACGAATCGATCGGAACTGAGCATATTTTGCTTGGTTTGATCCGAGAAGGCGGCGGAATCGCTGCTAAAGCTCTTGAAGCAATTGAAGTGAATACACAATTGATCGAAGACGGTGTCAAAGAACTAGTTGGGGTCGGCGAAAAAGATGTCGGGCCGATTGTTCATTATACGCCGCGGGCTAAAAAAGTGATCGAGCTATCGGTCGATGAATCCCGCAAGCTTGGGCACTCTTATATCGGAACAGAGCATTTATTGCTTGCTTTAATCCGTGAAGGCGAAGGAGTCGCTGCACGTGTACTTGGAAATGCCGGTGTCAGCTTGAACAAAGCGCGCCAGCAAGTGTTGCAGCTACTTGGCAGCAACGAGCAAGCATCGACTGGCACAAGCCCGAATGCTTCTGCCAATACACCGACTTTGGACGGCTTGGCACGTGATTTGACGCAAGTTGCGCGTGAAGGCAGCTTGGATCCAGTCATTGGACGCAGTGACGAAATCACGCGTGTGATTGAAGTATTGAGCCGTAGAACGAAAAACAACCCGGTATTGATCGGGGAGCCTGGCGTTGGTAAAACAGCCATCGCAGAAGGGCTTGCACAACAGATTGTTAACAATGAAATTCCAGAAACATTGCGCGATAAACGCGTGATGGTGCTTGATATGGGGACAGTCGTTGCCGGAACGAAATACCGCGGTGAATTTGAAGACCGTTTGAAAAAGGTAATGGATGAAATCCGCCAAGCGGGCAATGTCATCCTCTTCATCGATGAGCTCCATACATTGATCGGGGCTGGCGGTGCTGAAGGCGCGATTGATGCTTCAAACATCTTGAAACCATCACTTGCACGCGGCGAATTGCAGTGCATCGGTGCGACAACATTGGACGAGTACCGCAAATACATCGAAAAAGATGCAGCGCTTGAGCGCCGTTTCCAACCGATTCAAGTGGACGAGCCGACGGTTGAAGAATCAATCGAAATCATCAAAGGCTTGCGTGACCGCTACGAAGCACATCATCGCGTGAAAATTACCGATGAAGCGATTGTTGCGGCAGCGAAAATGTCTGACCGTTATATTTCCGACCGCTTCTTGCCGGATAAAGCGATCGATTTAATCGATGAGGCCGGTTCGAAAGTGCGTTTGCGTTCGTATACGACTCCACCGGATTTGAAAGAGCTTGAAGCCCGTCTTGAAGCTGCGCGTTCTGAAAAGAATGAAGCGGTGCAGAGTCAGGAATTCGAAAAAGCGGCTTCTCTTCGCGATGCAGAGCAGAAGTTGAAAGATGAGCTCGACCAGACGAAGAAAGAATGGAAAGAAAAGCAAGGCAAAGAAGAGTCTGAAGTGACAGTTGAAGATATTGCGAAAGTCGTCTCTATGTGGACAGGCGTGCCAGTATCGAGATTGGCGCAGACAGAATCCGATAAATTGCTTAATTTGGAGCAGATCCTCCATAGTCGTGTAATCGGCCAAGATGAAGCAGTGACTTCGATTTCGAAAGCGATCCGCCGTGCGCGTGCCGGGTTGAAAGATCCGAAACGTCCGATTGGCTCGTTCATTTTCCTAGGGCCAACAGGCGTCGGTAAAACTGAGCTTGCGAAAGCTTTGGCTGAGTCGATGTTCGGGGATGAAGATGCGATGATCCGCATCGATATGTCCGAGTACATGGAACGCCATACGACTTCACGCCTTGTTGGTTCACCTCCAGGCTATGTCGGTTATGAAGAAGGCGGCCAACTGACGGAGAAAGTCCGCAGAAAGCCATATTCAGTGGTCTTGCTTGATGAAATCGAGAAAGCCCACCCTGAAGTCTTCAATATCCTCTTGCAAGTGCTTGAAGACGGGCATTTAACAGACTCCAAAGGGCGCCGCGTCGATTTCCGTAATACGGTTATCATTATGACGTCGAACGTCGGTGCACAGGAATTGAAATACAATAAGTATGTTGGCTTTAACTTGGAAGATTCGAAGACGGATTATAAAGACATGAAGGGCAAAATGCTTGCGGAATTGAAGAAAGCGTTCCGTCCTGAATTCTTGAACCGTGTCGATGATATGATTGTCTTCCATTCACTTGAAAAGAACGATTTGCGCAAGATTGTCGAGCTGATGACGCAGCAATTGACGGACCGTTTGAAAGAACAGGACATTGATTTGGAGCTGACAGAAGCAGCGCTTGATAAAATTGCTAAAGAGGGGTATGATCCGGAATACGGAGCACGTCCTTTGCGCCGCTCACTTCAAAAACATGTCGAAGACCGTTTGTCTGAAGAGTTGTTGAAAGGTACAGCAATTGCCGGGCAAAAAATCATCTTCGATGTACAAGGCGAAGAATTTATCGTCCGTACTAATGAAGGGGCCGTAGAGAAATCGTAACGATATCCCGCCCGCCGGATATGTCTCCGGCGGGCTTTTTCTATATATAGGAGGTAACTATGGCGAAGAAGAAAATAAAGTTCATCTGCCAATCCTGCGGTTATGAGTCTGCAAAATGGATGGGGAAATGCCCAGGTTGTGCGGCATGGAATACGATGACAGAAGAAACGGAAGTTGCAGCACCGAAAGGCACAAGGGGGGCATTCCAGCATAGCGCACCGCAAATTGCCCAAAAAGCGACACCGATCAATTCGATTGAAACGAAAGAAGAGCCAAGGACGAAAACGGAAATGGAAGAATTGAACCGCGTTCTCGGCGGCGGGATTGTTTCCGGTTCGCTTGTTTTGATTGGGGGCGACCCAGGCATCGGGAAATCGACTTTGCTCTTGCAAGTATCGGCGCTTCTTGCGAAAGCTGGCAAGAAAGTGTTGTATATTTCAGGTGAGGAATCGATTCGCCAAACGAAAATGCGGGCAGAGCGGCTGGATGCGGTTTCGGGAGACTTGTTGATTTTTGCGGAAACCAATTTGGAGCTGATCCATCATACGATTGAGGAAGTAGAGCCGGATTTCGTTATTGTCGATTCAATTCAGACGGTTTATCATCCGGAAGTGACGTCTGCGCCCGGCAGCGTGACACAAGTGCGTGAAAGCACGGCGGAATTGATGCGGGTGGCGAAAACAAAGAACATCGCAATTTTCCTGGTCGGCCACGTGACGAAAGAAGGCCAGATTGCCGGACCTCGTATTTTGGAACATATGGTGGATACAGTGCTGTATTTTGAAGGAGAACGGCATCATACGTACCGCATTTTGCGCAGTGTTAAAAACCGCTTCGGTTCGACGAATGAAATTGCGATTTTCGAAATGCTACAAGGTGGTTTAAAGGAAGTATTGAATCCATCCGAGCTGTTTTTACAGGAACGTTCAAGCGGCACAGCAGGATCGACGGTTGTCGCTTCCATGGAAGGGACACGGCCGATACTGGTGGAAATCCAGGCGCTGGTGACGCCGTCGAGTTTTAATTATCCGAAGCGGATGGCGACAGGGATTGACCAGAACCGGGTATCGTTATTGATGGCGGTGCTTGAGAAGCGCGTCGGCTTGATGCTGCAGTCGCAAGATGCATACATTAAAGTGGCAGGCGGCGTGAAGCTGGATGAACCCGCGATCGATCTTGCCGTGCTCGCAAGCATTGTTTCGAGTTTCCGGGATATTGCACCGAAAGTGGATGATTGCATTATCGGTGAAGTCGGGTTGACCGGAGAGGTGCGCCGTGTGTCGCGCATCGAACAGCGCGTGCAGGAAGCGGCAAAGCTGGGCTTTAAGCGTGCCATCATCCCGAAATCGAATATGGGAGGTTGGGATTTTCCGGAAGGAATCCGCGTCGTTGGTGTTGAAACTATAAACGAGGCGCTGAAGGAATTATTCCCGCAACAATAAGGGGGCAGCAATGCCTCTTTTTTTCTATTATTGGAAGGGTAAGGTTATGCAGAGAGTTTCATAAATAAAACGTGTATAATACCAAGAGAAGGAGGTGGAATAGATGCTTCGAAAAATTATTCAGCTATTGTTTTTATTAGTAGGCGCTACGGTTGGAATTTTGTTTTTGCCATATGCTTTTGAACTTATTTCTATCTCTAATAATCCTTGGATCAACAACCCGTATGTCGCTGCCATTATCGGTGCTGCGATTTTTTATGTATTGTCATTATTGTTTGTCGATTCGATTGTCCATTTCATGAAATGGATGGAGGGCAAACTGCTCCATGCCCCGACAGCGGATTTGCTATTTGGCTCGCTTGGGATGATTATTGGCTTGGTGGTTGCCTTTTTGATCGGCTTTGCCTTAAATACCATTGATGTGCCATTAATTGCGACAGTGGCGCCGATCATTCTTTCCGTTGTTCTCGGCTATTTGGGATTCCAGGTCGGTTTCCAAAAACGCGATGAACTGACGGGGATGCTCGCGCCTGCCAAACTTTCTAACGGCAAAAAGCCGGAAGATGAACCGGTGGAAAAATCGGTGTATAAATTGCTCGATACGAGCGTCATCATCGATGGGCGGATTGCGGATATTTCAGAGACCGGATTTATGGAAGGGACGTTCGTCGTGCCGCAATTTGTCATTGCAGAGCTTCAGCATATTGCGGATTCGTCCGACACGTTGAAGCGCACACGCGGCAGACGGGGACTCGATATCCTGAAGCGCCTGCAGACAGAGCGCGTAGGGGCGATCATGATTACGGAAGAGGATTTCGGCGATGCGGCTGAAGTCGATATGAAGCTCATGCGCGCAGCCCAGAAAATGGGCGGGAAAGTTGTGACGAATGATTTTAATTTGAATAAAGTGTGTGAGCTCCATAATGTGCCGGTCTTGAATATCAATGACCTCGCCAATGCGGTAAAGCCTGTCGTCATACCAGGCGAGGAAATGCACGTGGTCGTCATTAAAGATGGCAAAGAGCAAAATCAAGGGGTCGCGTATTTGGACGATGGCACGATGATTGTCATCGAAGAAGGCAAAGGCCATATCGGCGAAGCGATCGACGTCGTAGTGACGAGCGTATTGCAGACCTCTGCAGGGCGGATGATTTTTGCCAAGCCTAAAGGTCTTGCTGTGAAGAAAAACGGATCAAAAAAATAAAGGATGTCTGTCATGAAATATACAGTCGTATTGCCTGCTGCTGGCAGCGGGAAACGAATGAGAGCCGACCGCAATAAATTATTGCTTGAACTCTCCGGCAAACCGATTTTCATTTATACATTGGAAGTGTTCGACCGGGACCCAGATTGTGAGGGCATGTGGCTTGCGGTTAAAGAAGATGAGCGCGAACTGATCGAGAAGTATGTCGAGCATTATGGAATCAAGAAAGTCAAAGGCTATGCAGCAGGTGGAGCGGAGCGGCAAGACAGCGTGCGCGCGGGCCTTGAAATGGCAAGGCAATCCGAAGTCGTGCTCGTGCATGACGCTGCGCGGCCGTTCATCAGCCCAGCTGTCATTCGCGAGTTGGTGGAGCGGGCAAATGAATCCGGCGCTGCGATTGCCGGCGTGCCGGTAAAAGACACGATCAAAAAAGTTCGCGAAGGCGTCATTACCGAAACGGTGGATCGTGCGGAGCTGTGGATGATCCAGACGCCGCAGGCATTCCGTTACAAACTCTTGATGGAAGCGGCGCAACGGGCGCAAGCCGACGGGTTCCTCGGGACGGACGAGGCGATGCTTGTCGAACGGACGGGACACCCGGTGCAGATTGTCGAAAGTACGTATGAGAACGTCAAGATGACGACACCGGATGATTTGATTTATGGAAAAGCGATTCTTGAGAGTCGATTACAGGAGGAATAATCATGATACGAATTGGACAAGGATACGATGTGCATCAATTGGCAGAAGGGCGCCCGTTTATTTTAGGCGGCGTTGAAATCGAACACGACCGGGGGCTTCTCGGCCATTCGGATGCGGATGTGCTATTGCATACGATCACGGACGCAGCACTCGGCGCAATCGGCGGGGGAGACATCGGCAAGCATTTCCCGGATACCGATCCGGAATTTAAAGACGCCGATTCCAAGAAATTGCTGACGCATATTTGGGAATACGTCAAAGAGCAGGGGTATGAACTCGGCAATGTCGATTGCACGGTCATTGCGCAAAAACCGAAGCTTGCGCCTTATATCGAGCAAATGCGCGCATCGATTGCGGAGCTATTGGAAGCTGATATTTCGCAAGTGAACGTCAAAGCGACGACATCCGAACATCTCGGCTTTACCGGCCGGGAAGAGGGAATCGCGGCGCTCGCAGTCATTTTATTGAATCAGCGCCCGCTTTCGCTGGACGTTCCGGAGTGATAGAATAACTAAAGGATTAAGGCAATTTTAGGAGGAAACCAAATGACACAAGAAACACGCGTACGCTATGCACCGAGCCCGACCGGCCATTTACATATCGGCGGAGCCCGCACAGCGCTATTTAATTATTTATATGCTCGCCATATGAATGGCAAATTCATCGTCCGCATCGAAGACACGGATACTGCCCGCAATATTGAAACGGGCGTCATGTCCCAGATTGACAACTTGAAATGGCTCGGCATCGAGCACGACGAGTCGATCGACGTGGGCGGAGAATACGGCCCATATCGCCAGATGGAGCGTTTGGATATTTACAAAAAATATGCTGATGAGCTATTGGAAAAAGGCGATATCTACAAATGCTTCTGTACGCCGGATACGCTTGAGAAAGAACGTGAAGCCCAGCGCGCCTCTGGTGTTGCGGCACCTCAGTACAGCGGGACTTGCCGCAATTTGACGGCCGAAGAAGTGGCTGAAAAAGAAGCGGCTGGCGAGACGTATTCCCTTCGCATGAAAGTGCCGGCGGATGTCACGTATAAATTCGATGACATGGTGCGCGGCGAGATTTCATTCGAATCAAAAGATGTCGGCGACTGGGTTGTCGTGAAGACGAACGGCATTCCGACGTATAACTTCGCAGTGGTCATCGATGACCATTTGATGAAGATCACCCACGTATTCCGCGGCGAAGAGCATTTGTCGAACACGCCGAAACAGCAAATGGTCTACGATTCGTTCGGCTGGGATCATCCAACTTACGGACACATGACCTTGATCGTCAACGAAGATCGCAAGAAGCTATCGAAGCGCGACGAGTCGATTATCCAGTTCATTTCCCAGTACAAAGACCTTGGCTATATTCCGGAAGCGCTGTTTAACTTCTTTGCGCTGCTCGGCTGGTCCCCGGAAGGCGAAGAAGAGATCTTCTCGAAAGAAGAATTGATCCGCATTTTCGACACCGAGCGTTTGTCGAAATCGCCGTCGATGTTCGATAAGCAAAAATTGACATGGATGAACAACCAATACATCAAGCAAATGTCACTCGAAGAAGTCGTTGGGCTGGCGTTGCCGCATCTTCAAAAAGCCGGCAAGCTGCCGGAGGAATTATCGGAAGAGCAAGCGCAGTGGGCAGAGAAATTGATCGCCTTGTACCATGACCAATTGAGCTTTGGCGCAGAAATCGTCGAGTTGTCCGACTTGTTCTTTACGGACGATCTTCATTACGGCGAAGCCGAAAAAGAAGTCTTGAGCGGCGAACAAGTACCGGAAGTCATGGCGGCTTTCAAAGAGCAGCTAGCTTCTTTAGACGCGTTCGAACCGGCAGAAATCAAATCCGCGATCAAAGCGGTACAAAAAGCGACTGGCCATAAAGGGAAAAACCTCTTCATGCCGATCCGCGTCGTAACGACAGGGCAGACACACGGCCCAGAATTGCCGGATGCGATTTCGCTTCTTGGCAAGGAAAAAGCGATTGCGCGCGTCGGCCAATACGCAGGGGCATAAAGTTTTGACTTATGCGCATAAGCGTGTACAATGAATTTACCAATTATCAAAACGTTGACGGGAAGAAGTAAGGAGAGCATGCTCCAAAGAGAGGGTCATCACCGGCTGTAAGTGACCTGTGCCGCTGCGCTCCTGAAATGCCTCCCCGAGTGCTGAGTTGAATCAAGTAGACCAGACGTTTGCCTGCGTTAAAGGCTTCGAGAGAAAAGGACATGTCCTTTTAATCAGAGTGGAACCGCGCGGGAAAGCGTCTCTGTCAAGCAATTGACAGGGGCGCTTTTTATATTGGAACAGAAAGGAGAATGCTGAATGTGGAAATTATTGAAAGAAGATATTGATGTCATTTTTGAACAAGACCCTGCTGCCCGCAGTTATTTTGAAGTGGTGCTGACGTATGCCGGACTGCATGCCATCTGGGCCCACCGTTTGGCGCATTTCTTCTTCAAGAAGAAGCTATTTTTCATCGCGCGGGCGATTTCCCAGATCAGCCGCTTTTTCACAGGAATTGAAATCCATCCAGGCGCCGTCATCGGCCGTCGGTTGTTTATCGACCATGGCATGGGTGTCGTCGTCGGGGAAACCTGTGAAATCGGAAACGATGTGACGCTCTATCAAGGCGTTACACTTGGGGGAACCGGTAAAGAGCGCGGGAAACGCCATCCGACACTCGCAGATAACGTGCTGGTCGCGACAGGCGCTAAAGTGCTCGGCTCAATTACGGTAGGCGAAAACTCCAAAGTCGGAGCGGGATCGGTCGTTTTGAAAGACGTGCCGCCGAATTCGACGGTTGTCGGCATCCCAGGAAAAGTCGTCATTCAGGACGGCGTTAAAGTGAAAAAGCGAGATTTAAACCACCAGAACATGCCGGATCCGGTCATGGATAAATGCGATGGCATGGAAATGAAAATCGCTGCCTTGCAGCGTGAAGTGGAACAATTAAAAAGAGAAAATAACCAGCAGCAGGAAGAAGGGAAGTTATTATGAGTATCCAGATTTTTAATTCATTGACGCGCCAAAAAGAAGCGTTCGTGCCGCTTGAAGAAGGCAAAGTGAAAATGTATGTGTGCGGGCCGACTGTCTATAATTACATCCATATCGGGAACGCACGCCCGGTCATCGTGTATGACACGGTGCGCCGTTACTTGGAATACCGCGGGTACGACGTGAAATATGTATCGAATTTCACGGATGTCGACGATAAATTAATCAAAGCCGCAAATGAACTTGGCGAGGAAGTGCCGGAAATTGCAGAACGCTTTATCACTGCATATTTCGACAACACGAAAGCCCTCGGCTGCGCAGAAGCGGATGTCCATCCGCGTGTTACAGGGCATATGCCGCAAATCGTCGAGTTTATCGAAGCGCTCATCGAAAAAGGCTATGCCTATGAATCGCAAGGCGATGTTTATTACCATACACGTAAATTCGATGGATATGGGAAATTATCCCACCAGTCAGTGGATGAATTGAAGATCGGTGCTCGCATCGAAGCCGGAGATAAAAAACAGGATGCCCTGGATTTTGTTTTATGGAAAGCGGCAAAACCTGGCGAAATTTCCTGGGAAAGCCCATGGGGCAAAGGACGCCCGGGCTGGCATATCGAATGCTCGGTGATGGCAAGGGAACACCTTGGCGATACGATCGATATCCATGCCGGCGGGCAGGATTTGACGTTCCCACACCATGAAAATGAAATCGCCCAATCGGAAGCTTATACGGGCAAGCCGTTTGCGCGTTATTGGATGCATAACGGGTATATTAATATTGAAAACGAAAAAATGTCCAAGTCCTTGAATAACTTCGTATTGGTCAATGACATCTTAAAAGAACTTGACCCGCAAGTATTGCGTTTGTTTATGCTGTCGGTTCATTATCGCCATCCGATCAATTACTCCAAAGGATTGGTAGAAGACGCAAAAGCGGGGATGGAGCGGATCCGTACGGCGTATGGCAATGTTAAACACCGCTTGGAGAATTCAGCCGGCCTTGGTGACCATAACGATATTTGGCTGTCGAAAATCGAAGCGATCAAGCAGGAATTCATCGAAACGATGGACGATGATTTCAACACGGCGAATGCCATTTCGAAGTTGTTCGACCTGTCGAAACTTGCGAATACTTACCTGCTCGAGAAGCAGACGGCTGAACCGGTTCTTCAAACTTTCATTGATGTGTTCGATGAGTTGGCGGGAGTTCTTGGCTTGCCGTTTGCGCAAACAGAGCTTTTGGATGCGGAAATCGAAGCGTTATTGGAAGAGCGCATTCAAGCACGCAAAAACCGTGATTTTGCAAGATCGGATGAAATCCGTGACCAATTGAAAGAACAGAACATCATTTTGGAAGATACAGCGCAAGGCATGCGCTGGAAGAGAGGCTAATCGGCATGGTATTGAGAAAACAAGACGTTGATCAATTGAATGCCTTGGCGCTCGCTTATATGGGAGATGCTGTTTACGAGACAGCAGTGCGTGCACACTTGCTTCACGCAGGCCGCGTCAAGCCGAATATCCTTCACCGGTCATCGACGGCATTCGTTTCGGCCAAGTCCCAGGCGCTCATTTTGAAGCGCTTTGTCGATGAAGGGGTCCTGACCGAAACAGAACTTGCCATCATGCGGAGGGGCCGCAATGCAAAATCCGGTTCGGTACCGAGAAATACCGATGTCCAGACCTATAATTTCAGCACCGCCTTCGAAGCGGTGCTCGGCTGGTTGTATTTAAAAGAAGAGCAGGAGCGGCTGGATGAGTTGATCAATTATGCCATCAGCATCGCCGAAGAGCCGAGAGGAGTGGTCAAATGACAGAGGAAACGCCTGAAATCATCGGAGGCAAAAATCCGGTGTTGGAAGCATTGCGCGCCAAGCGCGACATCAATAAAATCTGGATCGCGGAAGGCGTCCAGAAAAAAGGCATTGCAGAACTTCTGCAATTGGCAAAAGAACAGAAAGTACTGGTGCAGTTTGTCCCGAAGAAGAAAATTGACGGACTGACCGATACGAATCATCAGGGAATTGCCGCAGCAGTCGCGGCTTACCGCTATGCGGAACTGGAAGAATTGTTTGCGAAAGCCCAGGACAAGCAGGAAGATCCGTTCTTCCTCATCTTGGATGAACTGGAAGACCCGCATAATCTTGGGTCGATCATGCGCACGGCAGATGCAGTCGGCGCCCACGGCTTGATCATCCCGCAGCGCCGTGCAGTCGGCTTGACCGGCGTCGTAGCGAAATCATCGACAGGGGCGATTGAACACGTGCCGGTTGTGCGCGTTAATAATTTGTCTCAGACGGTCGATGAATTAAAAAAACGCGGCGTATGGATCGCGGGCACCGACGCTAAAGAATCGGTGGATTACCGGCGCATGGATGCGACCTTGCCCCTTGCCGTCATCATCGGCAGCGAAGGCAAAGGCATGAGCCGCATCTTGCGCGACAAATGCGACTTCCTTTATCAATTGCCGATGGTCGGCCATGTGACATCCTTGAACGCGTCGGTGGCGGCGAGCTTGTTGATGTATGAAGTCTACCGCAAGCGCCATCCACTCGGGTGATGCCATGAATATTCTGCTGGTGGATGGCTATAACATCATTGGCGATTGGGAAGAACTGAAAGCGCTGAAGAAAGAACGCCTGGCGGATGCGCGCGACCGGTTGATTGAACGGATGGCCGAATATCAAGGGTTCAAAGGATGGCGCGTCATCATTGTGTTCGATGCCCATCTGGTGCCGGGCATCGAAGCGAAAAATTTGCACAGCGAAGTGGAAGTCATTTTCACCCGTTCCAGCGAGACGGCCGATGAGCGAATTGAAAAGCTGGCGATCAGCCTGAATAGCCGGCGCGACCAAATTTACGTCGCCACATCCGATTCGACCGAACAATGGGTTATTTTTGCTAAAGGAGCTTTGCGCATCTCCGCGCGTGAATTGGAAATCGAGATGGAGGAAATTGACAAGCGCATTGCAAAGAAAGTGCGTGAGATCCAAGAGCAGCGCTCCATCTCCAAGATTCCACTCGAAGGAGAAGTGGCAGAAATTTTCGAAAAATGGCGACGAGGCCTCAAATGAACTGTTGACGCTCAAATTTTTCTTCCTGTATACTGGAAATATCGAGGCTCACCCAATCGGAGGGATCACCCGTGGAAAATTTTGAGCAAGTTCGCAACCGTAACTTTACTGAAATGGCAGATGAAGAACTTGTCGGTCTGGTCCATAGCGGCAACACGGAAGCCTTGGATTTTCTTATCACCAAGTTCCGTCCGTTTGTGCGGATGAAAGCCCGTTCCTATTTTCTCATTGGCGCAGATAAAGAAGACATCATCCAAGAAGGCATGATTGGCTTGTACAAAGCGATCCGTGACTTCAGGAGCGATAAACTGTCTTCATTCCGCGCATTTGCGGAGCTATGCATCGTCCGCCAGATCATCACGGCGATCAAGACAGCCACTCGCCAGAAGCATATCCCGCTGAATTCTTATGTCTCTCTCGACAAGCCGATCTACGATGAAGAGTCGGACCGGACATTGATGGATGTGCTTGCCGGAAGCGGCGCGGACGACCCGGAAGAATTGATGATCCATAATGAAGAATTCCGGTACATGGAAGGCAAAATGGATGAAGTGTTGAGTGAACTGGAACGTGAAGTGTTGACGCTATATCTCGATGGGCAGTCTTATCAGGAAATCTCTGAAAAGCTGGAACGGCATGTAAAATCAATCGACAATGCCTTGCAGCGGGTCAAGCGGAAACTTGAGCGGCATCTGCAGGCGAGTGAAAGCCGGTCCTCGTAAGTACTATTGACAGCAAGTTTTTATGATGATACTCTTGAAAAAGCTGTAAAATAGAGCAAGGTGAGAATAATGGCTAAAAAAATCGTGTTGAGCTGCTCGAAATGTGCTTCCCGCAATTATGCGGTACCTGCGAAAGCGGATTCAAGCACACGTTTGGAACTCAAAAAATTCTGTGCTCATTGCAACGAGCATACCGTGCATAAACAAACGAAATAGTATTACTTTGAATGCCGGACGATATAGAGTGATTTTGAAATTCGGAGGTTTTTACGATAATGGGTAACATTGGCGATTTCTTTAAAAATGTCGTTTCGGAAATGAGAAAAGTCAGCTGGCCAAAACGCAAGGAATTGACGCGCTATACAATCGTCGTCCTGTCAACGGTCATCTTCATGGCTCTTTTCTTCGCATTGATCGATACCGGCATATCGGAATTATTCCGTTGGTTCCTGGCACTGTAACACAGTCATAAGAATAACGAAAAATAGCCCGTCATTCCATGGAACGGGTTTTTTCATTTGTAAAAAAGGAGGGATGGACGCTTAGTCCGCTCGAATATGGAGAAAAATTGGTATGTAGTCCATACGTATTCCGGTTACGAAAACAAGGTAAAAGCGAACCTGGAAAAGCGCGTAGAAACAATGGGAATGGAAGATTTGATCTTCCGCGTCATCATCCCTGAAGAACAGGAAACAGATTTCAAAGACGGAAAAAAACGCACAGTCATGCGCAAAACCTTCCCGGGTTACGTGCTAGTAGAACTAGTCATGACGGATGAGTCTTGGTACGTCGTCCGCAATACACCGGGCGTGACCGGATTTATCGGTTCATCGGGCGGGGGAGCGAAACCGACGCCTCTTTTAGAAGAAGAAGTTGATTTCATCCTCAAGCAAATGGGCATGACCGAACGCAAAGTGGATATCGATTTCGCCGTCGCTGACACCGTCGAAGTGATGGAAGGGCCATTCGCCAACTTCCAAGGGAAAGTCGAGGAAATCGATGACACCAAAGGCAAAGTCAAAGTGTCGATCGACATCTTTGGGCGCGAAACGAAAATGGAGCTCGATTTCGAGCAGGTCCAAAAAGTATAACAACGCCCCTTGCTATTTTTTTGCAATGGTGGTATCATTTCATAGGTCAGACTGCCAAAGCGCAGCATCTGTACAAACCAATTAATTCTATCAACGAAAATCAAGTTGACGGACAGATATGAGTGGGAGGGGCAACCCTATTACCACATCACGGACTTAAGGAGGTGTGTTTCGTGGCTAAAAAAGTAGTTAAAGTCGTAAAATTGCAGATTCCTGCAGCAAAAGCTAACCCAGCGCCGCCAGTAGGACCAGCACTAGGTCAAGCAGGCGTCAACATCATGGGCTTCTGTAAAGAATTTAACGCGCGTACTGCTGAACAAGCAGGACTTATTATTCCGGTTGAGATTTCGGTATTTGAAGACCGTTCATTTACTTTCATTACGAAAACTCCGCCAGCTGCAGTTCTATTGAAAAAAGCAGCAGGTATTGAATCAGGTTCAGGTGAACCGAACCGCAATAAAGTAGCGACTGTGAAACGCGACCAAGTTCGCGAAATCGCAGAAACTAAAATGCCAGATCTAAATGCCGCTTCAGTTGAAGCTGCAATGTTGATGGTTGAAGGTACTGCTCGCAGCATGGGCATTACAATCGAAGACTAATTTCAAGAAGTTGTTTTTGGATGGGTTGCGCAGTTCAACGCGAACAGCGCAGCCCTTAATCGTGGGAGGTTCAATCCGTTAGACCACAACAAGGAGGACGTTTAAAATGGCTAAAACAGGCAAAAAGCTGCAAGAAGCAGCAAAACTGATCGACCGTTCTAAGCTCTACGAAGCGAAAGAAGCTATCGAACTTGCAAAAAAGGCAAGCACAGTTAACTTCGACGCTACTGTAGAAGTCGCTTTCCGCCTAGGAATCGACACGCGTAAAAATGACCAGCAAATCCGTGGGGCAGTCGTGCTTCCAAACGGTACTGGTAAAACTCAAAGCGTTTTGGTTTTCGCTAAAGGCGACAAACTGAAAGAAGCTCAAGAAGCAGGCGCTGACTATGTCGGTGATGCTGAGTACATCCAAAAAATCCAACAAGGCTGGTTCGAATTCGACGTTATCGTCGCTACTCCGGACATGATGGGCGAAGTTGGTAAACTTGGACGCGTTCTTGGACCAAAAGGCTTGATGCCAAACCCGAAAACAGGAACTGTTACATTTGATGTAGCGAAAGCTGTTCAGGAAATCAAAGCTGGTAAAGTGGAATACCGTGCAGAAAAATCCGGTATCATTCACGCGCCGATCGGCAAAGTGTCTTTCGAAGACGACAAACTTGCTGAGAACTTGCAAGCAATCTATGACGTGATCTTGAAAGCTAAGCCATCTGCTGCTAAAGGCACGTACATGAAATCACTAAACGTAACGACTACAATGGGCCCTGCTGTCAAAGTAGACCCTGCAAAAGTAGTAGTTAAATAAAATATTGACATTCTTTCACAACTTCGCTATACTGGCGAAGTTGTGAAATAACCATTTGTACCGCAGACAGCAGGGGCGGCTTGCCGCTTAATGAATCCCTGCCGAGGACATGATGAATTCAGATTCCATCTTAATTGATGCTGATTTTATGCCTCTGTGTCTGCACTGGACCAGAGGCTTTTCTTATGGACGGACGGTATGAATGACAAATCTATAGGAGGTGCCCACATGAGCAAAGCAATTGAAACGAAAAAAGTTGTTGTGCAAACAATCGCTGACAAATTCAACGCTGCTGCATCGGTTGTCGTTGTTGACTACCGCGGTTTGAACGTTGCCCAACTTACAGAACTTCGTAAACAGCTTCGTGAGGAAGGCATCGAGTTTAAAGTTTACAAAAACTCCATGACTCGCCGCGCGACAGAAGTCCACGGCCTTGAAGCGATCAACGAACACTTCACAGGACCGAACGCTATCGCATTCTCGAACGAAGACGTCGTTGCTCCTGCGCGAATCATCAACGATTTCGCAAAAGGCAACGAAGCACTAGAAATCAAAGCCGGTATCATTGAAGGCAATGTTGCATCTGCAGATGAAATGAAAGCTCTTGCTGAACTTCCATCACGCGATGGCCTATTGTCTATGCTACTCAGCGTACTACAAGCTCCAGTCCGCAACTTCGCTGCTACAACAAAAGCAGTTGCAGACCAAAAAGAAGAACAGGGCGCTTAATCTCTTAGCATCCTGAGCATCACAAAAAATTACCTATCATAGGAGGAAATTATAATGACACAAGAACAAATTCTAGACGCAATCAAAGAAATGACAATTCTTCAACTTAACGACCTAGTAAAAGCAATCGAAGACGAGTTCGGCGTAACTGCTGCTGCTCCAGTTGCTGCAGCTGCTGCTGGTGGCGCTGCTGAAGCAGAGCAAACAGAATTCGACGTAATCCTTAACTCAGCTGGCGACCAAAAAATCAAAGTCATCAAAGTTGTTCGCGAAGTTACAGGTCTTGGCCTGAAAGAAGCGAAAGGTCTTGTTGACGAAGCTCCTAAAGCTCTTAAAGAAGGCGCTACTAAAGAAGAAGCTGAAGAAATCAAAGCTAAACTTGAAGAAGTTGGCGCTTCTGTAGAAGTTAAATAATTCACCTATATTACAAGAAAGAAAGCTCGTCAGTATTCACCGACGGGCTTTTTCTTCTTTTTAAATCCAATCCAGTGAGAACTTGAGATTGTATGATGGAAGGAGGACTCCGTATGTCCCAGCATTATTATTCCAAAAATCCTCAAACTAAAAGCAAACCCCAAGAGTGGACCTACACATTGCGGGGCGAGACGTTCCGGTTTCAAACGGATTCAGGCGTTTTCAGCAAAAATGAAGTCGACTTCGGTTCACGGCTATTGATTGAGGCGTTTGATGAACCGGTTGTAGAAGGCCCTATCCTCGATGTGGGCTGCGGGTATGGACCAATCGGAATGGCTATCGCCAAAGCATTTCCACAAAGACATGTGCACATGGTGGACATCAATGCCAGAGCCATTGAACTCGCACAAAAAAACACCGTGTTAAACGGCGTTGAGAATGTTTCAGTCTATGAAAGCGACGGCTTGTCCAATGTTGAACAACAAGGATTCGGCGCTATTTTAACAAATCCGCCAATTCGTGCGGGAAAAGAGACGATTTTCCGGTTTTATGAAGAAGCGCATGCAAAGCTTGCGGCTTCTGGATCGTTATGGGTTGTCATACAGAAAAAGCAAGGCGCCCCTTCGACTCAAGAGAAATTGCAGGAGTTGTTCGGCGACGTCCGGGTGGCCGATAAGAAGAAAGGTTACTTTATTTTCGAGGCCAGAAAAGTTTGACTTGACAAAATGCCTGTGATATTATAATAAAATGCAAAAAATATTATTTTGAGGTCGTTTGCCCTTTTTCGGGCAGAGCATGGCGGCCAGTTTTAACATGTGTAAACCGAAAATGAGCTCATATGCGGTCTCGTTTTCTTTTTGTCTTTTCGATATCATACACTATTTTACAGATATCGCAAAGTCCTATAATCGTTTTATTGAGGGGTGAATAAGTTGACAGGTCAACTAGTTCAGTACGGTCAGCATCGTCAACGCAGAAGTTTTTCGAGAATCAGTGAAGTTCTAGATCTCCCGAATCTGATTGAGATCCAATCGTCTTCTTACGAATGGTTCTTAGAAGAGGGGCTCCGTGAAATGTTCCGCGACATTTCACCAATCGAAGATTTCACAGGAAACCTTTCCTTGGAATTCGTCGACTACAGCCTAGCGGATCCTAAGTACCCGGTTGATGAATCGAAAGAACGGGACGTTACTTACGCAGCGCCACTCCGCGTAAAAGTGCGTCTTCACAACAAAGAGACGGATGAAGTGAAAGAACAGGACGTCTTCATGGGCGATTTCCCATTAATGACAGAAACTGGTACTTTCGTCATCAACGGCGCAGAGCGCGTCATCGTTTCGCAATTAGTACGCTCACCAAGCGTCTATTTCCACGACAAGACAGATAAAAACGGCAAACGAGGTTTTGGCGCTACTGTCATTCCAAACCGTGGTGCATGGCTTGAGTATGAAACCGATGCAAAAGATGTCGTATACGTACGCATCGACCGCACACGCAAATTGCCTGTAACGGTTCTTCTGCGTGCGTTAGGCTTTGGTTCCGACCAGGAAATCATTGAATTGCTCGGCGATAACGAGTATTTGCAGAACACATTGGAAAAAGACAATACCGAAAACACGGAAAAAGCGCTTCTTGAGATCTATGAGCGCCTACGCCCTGGAGAGCCACCGACAGTAGAAAGCGCTAAGAGCTTACTCTACTCACGTTTCTTCGACCCAAAACGCTATGACTTGGCGAATGTCGGCCGCTACAAGATGAACAAAAAGCTTCATATTAAAAATCGCTTGTTCAATCAGACGATTGCAGAAACACTCGTTGATCCTGAAACGGGCGAGATTTTAGTAGAAGCTGGAACTGTTATTGACCGCCGTGTCCTTGACCGCTTGATCCCTAATTTGGAGAATGGCGTTGGTTTTCATACCGTTTCCCAAGCTGGAGGCGTGCTTGAAGACGACGTAACACTTCAATCCATTAAAATCTATGCGCCAAATGACGATGAGCAAAAAGAAATCACCGTCATCAGCAATGCATATATCGAAGACAAGATCAAAAATGTAACGCCTGCGGATATCATCTCGTCTATCAGCTACTTCTTCAACTTGCTGCATGGCGTCGGCAACACAGATGATATTGACCACCTAGGTAACCGTCGTCTGCGTTCAGTTGGCGAACTTCTACAGAACCAATTCCGTATCGGCTTGTCCCGTATGGAACGCGTGGTGCGCGAGCGCATGTCGATCAACGACACGCAATCGATCGTACCTCAGCAATTGATCAATATCCGCCCGGTTATTGCATCGATTAAAGAGTTCTTCGGAAGCTCCCAATTGTCCCAGTTCATGGACCAAACGAACCCGCTTGCTGAATTGACGCATAAACGCCGTCTATCTGCGCTTGGGCCCGGTGGTTTGACGCGTGAACGCGCCGGCTTTGAAGTGCGTGACGTTCACTACTCTCACTACGGCCGCATGTGCCCGATCGAAACGCCTGAGGGCCCGAACATCGGCTTGATCAACACACTTTCAACATTTGCGAAAGTGAATAAATTCGGATTCATCGAAACACCTTATCGCCGTGTCGATCCGGAGACGAATAAAGTCACCGACCAGATCGATTACTTAACGGCTGATGAAGAAGACAACTATGTCGTCGCTCAGGCGAATTCACGCTTGAATGAAGACGGATCGTTTGTCGAAGAAGAAGTCGTTGCCCGCTTCCGCGGTGAGAACACCGTTTACAGCCGCTCTAGCATCGATTATATGGACGTTTCTCCAAAACAAGTCGTGTCTGTTGCGACTGCTTGTATTCCGTTCCTTGAAAACGATGACTCCAACCGTGCGTTGATGGGAGCGAACATGCAACGTCAAGCTGTGCCTCTATTGAACCCAGAAGCTCCGTTTGTCGGAACTGGCATGGAGCACTTAGCCGCACGTGATTCAGGCGCTGCCGTAATCGCGAAGAATGGCGGAATTGTCGAATTCGTTGAAGCGAAAGAGATTCGCGTTCGCCGCATCGAAAACGTAGAAGGCAATGAAGTCAAAGGCGATGTGGATACGTATCGCCTGCAAAAATTCATCCGTTCAAACCAAGGTACCAGCTATAACCAGCGCCCGATTGTTAAAGTCGGCGATCGTGTAGAAAAACGCGATATCCTGGCTGACGGACCTTCAATGGAACGCGGTGAAATGGCGCTTGGCCGTAACGTGCTTGTCGGATTCATGACTTGGGACGGCTTTAACTATGAGGATGCGATCATCATGAGTGAGCGCCTCGTTAAAGATGATGTCTACACGTCGATCCATATCGAAGAATACGAATCAGATTCCCGTGATACAAAGCTCGGGCCTGAAGAAATCACGCGTGATATTCCAAACGTCGGCGAAGATGCTTTGCGCAACTTGGACGACCGCGGCATCATCCGTGTCGGTGCTGAAGTGAAAGATGGCGACATCCTAGTCGGTAAAGTAACGCCTAAAGGGGTTACGGAACTGACAGCAGAAGAACGCCTGCTTCATGCAATCTTCGGTGAAAAAGCGCGTGAAGTACGCGATACTTCATTGCGTGTGCCTCACGGTGCAGGCGGGATCGTGCTTGATGTGAAAATCTTCAACCGTGAAGATGGCGACGAATTGCCGCCAGGCGTTAACCAATTGGTGCGCGCTTATATTGTCCAAAAACGGAAAATCTCCGTCGGCGACAAAATGGCCGGACGTCACGGGAACAAAGGTGTTATCTCCCGCATCTTGCCAGAAGAAGACATGCCATTCATGCCGGATGGCACGCCGATCGATATCATGTTGAACCCGCTTGGTGTTCCGTCCCGTATGAATATCGGTCAGGTGCTTGAACTTCACCTCGGCATGGCTTCCCGTTCTCTAGGCCTTCATATGGCATCATCCGTATTTGATGGCGCGAATGAAGAAGATGTCTGGGAAACGATGGAAGAAGCTGGAATGCCACGCGACGGAAAAACCATCCTTTATGATGGCCGTTCCGGTGAGCCATTCGATAACCGCGTATCTGTCGGGATCATGTACATGATCAAACTGGCACACATGGTTGACGATAAGCTTCATGCACGTTCAACTGGACCTTACTCACTGGTTACGCAACAGCCACTCGGCGGTAAAGCGCAATTTGGCGGTCAGCGTTTCGGGGAGATGGAAGTTTGGGCACTTGAAGCATACGGTGCTGCCCATACACTCCAAGAAATCTTGACAGTTAAATCAGATGACGTGGTCGGCCGTGTGAAAACTTATGAAGCGATTGTCAAAGGTGAAAGTGTTCCAGAACCAAGTGTTCCAGAATCATTCAAAGTATTGATCAAAGAGCTTCAAAGTTTGGGTATGGACGTCAAAATGCTCACAATCGATGATGAAGAAATCGAATTGCGCGATTTGGATGAAGAAGACGATCTTCAACCTGCAGATTCACTTAATATCTTGCCGATCGCCGACGAAGAATCACCAGTAGGCACGATTGAATAAAGTATATATAGAAGAAACCGTCCGGCACAGCGCCGGGCGGAAACTTATCGATTTAGTCATAAACGAGAAAGAGCCGTACAGAAACTCGAGACAAAAGGGAGGTAGGCTCCTTGATAGATGTAAATAATTTTGAGTATATGAAAATCGGATTGGCATCACCCGATAAAATTCGCTCATGGTCCTATGGGGAAGTCAAGAAACCAGAAACAATCAACTACCGTACGTTAAAGCCTGAAAAAGACGGTTTGTTCTGTGAACGTATTTTCGGTCCTACAAAAGACTGGGAATGCCATTGCGGAAAATACAAACGCGTCCGTTATAAAGGTGTCGTCTGTGACCGCTGTGGCGTCGAAGTAACCCGTTCAAAAGTGCGCCGTGAGCGCATGGGCCATATCGAGCTTGCAGCACCGGTTTCCCATATTTGGTATTTCAAAGGAATTCCAAGCCGCATGGGCCTTATCTTAGATATGTCCCCGCGTTCTTTGGAAGAAGTTATCTATTTTGCTTCTTATGTAGTGATCGATCCGGCTGATACGCCGCTCGAGAAAAAACAACTGCTTTCCGAAAAAGAATATCGTGCATACCGCGATAAATTCGGCAAGAAATTCCAAGCCGCAATGGGTGCTGAAGCAATCAAACGTTTGCTTCAGGAAATTGACTTGGAACGCGAAACAGATGCGTTGAAAGAAGAACTTAAATCTGCGCAAGGCCAGCGCCGCACGCGTGCGATCAAGCGCCTTGAAGTAGTTGAGTCTTTCCGCAACTCTGGAAACAACCCGGATTGGATGATCTTGGATGTCCTTCCTGTCATCCCGCCGGAATTGCGTCCGATGGTTCAGCTTGACGGCGGCCGCTTTGCGACTTCTGACTTGAACGACCTTTACCGCCGCGTCATCAACCGCAACAACCGCCTCAAGCGTTTGCTTGACCTTGGTGCGCCAAGCATCATCGTTCAGAACGAAAAACGCATGCTTCAAGAAGCGGTCGATGCATTGATTGACAACGGTCGTCGCGGCCGTCCGGTTACAGGTCCTGGTAACCGTCCATTGAAATCTCTTTCTCACATGTTGAAAGGGAAACAAGGACGCTTCCGCCAGAACTTGCTCGGAAAACGTGTCGATTATTCCGGACGTTCTGTAATCGTCGTTGGACCGAACTTGAAAATGTACCAATGCGGCTTGCCTAAAGGCATGGCGATTGAACTCTTCAAGCCGTTTGTCATGAAAGAATTGGTTGAACGTGGGCTTGCTCATAACATCAAGAGCGCGAAGCGTAAAATCGAGCGTCTCCATTCGGAAGTTTGGGACGTGCTAGAAGATGTCATCAAGGAGCACCCGGTTCTTTTGAACCGCGCACCGACGCTTCACAGACTCGGTATTCAAGCATTTGAACCGACACTCGTTGAAGGTAAGGCAATCCGCCTTCACCCGCTCGTTTGTACAGCTTATAACGCTGACTTTGATGGTGACCAAATGGCTGTTCACGTACCGCTTTCATCTGAAGCACAAGCGGAAGCTCGTCTTCTTATGCTTGCAGCACAGAACATCTTGAACCCGAAAGATGGTAAACCGGTCGTAACGCCTTCTCAGGATATGGTTCTAGGAAACTACTACTTGACGCTTGAGCGCAAAGGCGCGACAGGCGAAGGGGCTACGTTCTCCGGGCCGGAAGAAGTGCTGATCGCATACCAAACTGGACATGTGCACTTGCACACGCGCATTGCGGTTCAAGCCGGCTCTGTTAGCAACCCAACGTTTACGGAAGAACAAAACAAAATGCTTCTTTTGACTACGGTCGGGAAAGTCATTTTCAATGAAATTCTTCCGAAATCGTTCCCTTATATCAATGAACCGACTGATTACAACCTGCAAGTGGAAACGCCTGCGAAATACTTCGTCCCTACAACGACGGATGTTCGCAAGCATATCCAGGAGTCAGAGCTTGTAACGCCGTTCAAGAAGAAAATCCTTGGGGAAATCATTGCAGAAGTATTCAAACGTTTCCATATTACGGAAACTTCCCGTATGCTTGACCGCATGAAGAGCCTCGGATTCAAATATTCAACACAAGCCGGCATCACAGTCGGTGTTGCGGATATCGTCGTTTTGCCTGACAAAGGTGAAATCCTAATTGAAGCCCAAAACAATGTAGATAAAGTGATGAAGCAATTCCGCCGTGGCTTAATTACGGAAGAAGAGCGCTACACACGCGTTATCTCATATTGGAGCAATGCAAAAGATATCATCCAGGAAAAATTGATGGCATCCCTTGATACGCTGAACCCGATCTACATGATGAGTGATTCCGGAGCGCGTGGTAACGCGTCCAACTTCACGCAGCTTGCGGGTATGCGCGGACTCATGGCCAACCCGGCCGGCCGCATCATTGAACTTCCGATCAAATCTTCATTCCGTGAAGGTCTGACGGTACTTGAATACTTCATCTCGACTCACGGTGCACGTAAAGGTCTTGCCGATACAGCACTTAAAACAGCTGACTCCGGTTACTTGACTCGCCGTCTTGTCGATGTTGCACAAGATGCAATCGTACGCGAAAATGATTGCGGAACTGACCGTGGTTTATTGGTTGGCGCACTCATGGAAGGTACGGAAGTCATTGAAGAGCTTGAAGAACGGATTGTCGGCCGTCACGCTAAGAAAACGGTCCGTCACCCGGAAACAAAAGAAGTGATTGTAGAAAGAGACGCACTTATTACACAAGATCTGGCTCGCCTCGTAATCGAAGCCGGCATCAAAGAAGTGACGATCCGCTCTGCCTTTACTTGTAATACAAAACACGGCATTTGCAAAAAATGTTACGGTACGAACCTTGCAACAGGCGACGAAGTGGAAGTCGGCGAAGCAGTGGGAATCATCGCTGCCCAGTCAATCGGTGAGCCGGGTACACAGCTCACGATGCGTACGTTCCACACAGGCGGTGTAGCAGGAGACGATATCACACAAGGTTTGCCGCGTATCCAAGAAATCTTCGAATCCAGAAATCCGAAAGGGCAGGCTGTCATTTCTGAAATCACCGGTACTATTACCGAGATTGATGAAATCCGCGAAGGCCAGAAAGAAATCACGATTCAAGGTGACGTAGAAACACGTAAATACTTGGCGCCTTATAATGCGCGTTTGAAAGTTCAAGTAGATGATACGATTCAGCGCGGTGAAGTGCTGACAGACGGCTCTATTGATCCGAAGCAATTGCTTCAAGTCAAAGAAGTCCAATCTGTACAATTGTATCTATTGAAAGAAGTCCAAAAAGTTTACCGCATGCAAGGGGTAGAAATCGGCGATAAGCACGTTGAAGTTATGGTGCGTCAAATGTTCCGTAAAGTTCGCGTCATTGAAGCCGGGGATACTGACTTGCTGCCAGGTTCTCTTCTTGATATTCACCAGTTCACAGAAGCAAACGAAAAAGCAGTGCTTGCCGGCAATATGCCAGCAACTAGCCGACCTGTCATCCTCGGGATCACGAAAGCTTCCCTGGAAACAGAATCGTTCTTGTCTGCTGCGTCCTTCCAAGAAACGACTCGCGTCCTTACCGATGCGGCGATCAAAGGAAAACGCGATGAGCTTCTCGGCCTGAAAGAGAATGTCATCATCGGGAAACTGGTTCCAGCAGGGACTGGCATGCAACGCTACCGCCAAATCGAAATCGAGCAAAGCGAAAAAGCCCAGCAAGAAGAGATCGTCGGAAGCGAATCATAAGTTAGAAAAACGAATCCCGGAGAGCTATACGCTCTCCGGGATTTTTTTTGAAGTTTCGGTTGACAGTAACGCATGGTGAATGATAGTATATTAAGGGTTGATGATTATCGATCTTTGCATGTCAGGAACATGATCGTCAGGTACTAAGCAAAAACAGTAAAAGCGTTCAGCTTTGCTGGATGTAGCCATGATGGCATTACTGGATACCGGTTTTTGTGTAAAATCACAAAGACTTTGTTTTTTACCCAAAAATGAACCACCTGGATATGTGGTATTAGAACACCTTTTGAGAGGAGGAAAAATCGATGCCTACTATTAACCAATTGGTTAACAAGCCTCGTAAACCGAAAAGCACTAAATCAGACTCACCAGCGTTGAACAAGGGGTATAACAGCTTCAAAAAGTCACAGACTAACTTGAGCTCTCCGCAAAAACGCGGCGTCTGCACACGTGTTGGAACGATGACACCAAAAAAACCAAACTCCGCATTGCGTAAATACGCACGTGTACGTTTGACAAACCAAATTGAGGTCAATGCATATATCGGCGGCGAAGGTCACAACCTTCAAGAGCACAGTGTTGTTCTTATCCGCGGAGGACGCGTAAAAGACCTTCCGGGTGTACGTTACCACGTTGTACGCGGCGCACTTGATACTGCTGGAGTAAACGGCCGTATGCAAGGACGCTCTAAATATGGAACAAAACGCCCTAAAGCAAAAAAATAATAACAATGAATTAACGATAGTTTTCGTTGAAAGGAGGAACATACATGCCTCGTAAAGGTCCTGTAGCTAAACGTGACGTGTTGCCAGATCCGATTTATAGTTCGAAATTGGTAACTCGTTTAATTAACAAATTGATGGTTGACGGAAAAAGAGGTACTTCACAAAAGATCCTCTACGGTGCGTTCGAACTAATTAAAGAACGCAGCGGGAAAGATCCAATCGAAGTATTCGAACAAGCTTTGGAAAACATCATGCCGGTTCTTGAAGTTCGCGCTCGCCGTGTTGGTGGTGCTAACTACCAAGTACCAGTTGAAGTTCGCCCAGAACGCCGTACGACTCTCGGACTTCGCTACCTAGTAAACTACTCACGTCTTCGTGGGGAGAAAACTATGGAAGAGCGTCTAGCTAATGAAATCCTAGATGCTGCCAACAACACTGGTGCTTCCGTCAAAAAACGTGAAGATATCCACAAAATGGCAGAAGCCAACAAAGCATTTGCTCATTACCGCTGGTAAATTCTTGCGAAACTTAAAATCTTATTTCGAGACGGAAGGAGAAAGACCATATGCCTAGAGAGTTCTCCTTAGACCATACACGTAATATCGGAATCATGGCTCACATCGATGCCGGTAAAACGACTACTACGGAGCGTATTTTGTATTACACAGGCCGTATCCACAAAATCGGCGAAACGCACGAAGGTGCTTCTCAAATGGACTGGATGGAGCAGGAGCAAGAGCGTGGAATCACGATCACATCTGCTGCGACAACAGCTTCATGGGAAGGCCACCGCGTTAACATCATCGATACTCCTGGACACGTAGACTTCACGGTTGAAGTTGAACGTTCATTGCGTGTACTTGATGGTGCTGTAACGGTTCTTGATGCCCAATCAGGCGTTGAGCCACAAACAGAAACTGTATGGCGTCAAGCGACAACATACGGAGTACCGCGTTTGGTATTCATTAACAAAATGGATAAAATCGGCGCTGACTTCCTGTATTCAGTAGGCACTCTTCACGATCGCCTGCAAGCTAACGCACATCCGATTCAATTGCCAATCGGCGCAGAAGACGAGTTCTCAGGGATCATTGACCTTGTAAACATGAACGCACGCTTTTATGCGAACGATTTGGGAACTGAAATCACTGAAGGCGAAATTCCTGAAGAGTACAAAGAGCTAGCTGACGAGTGGCACACGAAACTACTCGAAGGCGTTGCTGAGCTTGATGAAGACTTGATGGAAAAATACCTTGGTGGCGAAGAAATTACTGTTGATGAACTTAAAGCTGCAATCCGTAAAGGAACGCTCGACGTTGAGTTCTACCCAGTAGTTTGCGGAACTGCTTTCAAAAACAAAGGGGTTCAATTGATGCTTGATGCAGTAATTGATTACCTCCCATCTCCACTAGATGTACCGCCAATGACAGCACTTCGTCCGGATTCAGACGAAGAAGTATTGCGTAAAGCATCTGAAGACGAGCCTTTCTCTGCCCTGGCATTTAAAGTAATGACAGACCCATATGTAGGGAAATTGACGTTCTTCCGTGTTTACTCGGGTACTTTGAAATCTGGTTCGTACGTACAAAACTCTTCAAAAGGCAAACGTGAGCGCGTAGGACGTATCCTGCAAATGCACGCTAACTCCCGCGAAGAGATCGCTGAAGTATATTGCGGGGATATCGCTGCTGCGATCGGCCTGAAAGATACTTCTACAGGCGATACGCTATGCGACGAAAAAGACCAAGTAATCCTTGAGCGCATGGTCTTCCCGGAACCGGTTATCTCACTTTCAGTAGAGCCGAAATCCAAAGCGGACCAGGACAAGATGGGCCAAGCCCTTGCGAAATTGCAAGAAGAAGACCCAACTTTCCGTGCGCATACAGACCAGGAAACTGGTCAAACGATCATCGCGGGTATGGGTGAGCTTCACCTTGATATCCTAGTTGACCGTATGAGACGCGAATTCAACGTTGAAGCAAACGTCGGAGCTCCTCAGGTATCTTACCGTGAGACATTCCGTCAGTCTGCAAAAGTTGAAGGGAAGTTCGTACGTCAATCCGGTGGTCGTGGTCAGTTCGGACACGTTTGGATCGAATTCTCTCCAAACGAAGAAGGCGCTGGCTTTGAGTTCGAAAATGGAATTGTCGGTGGTGTTGTTCCGCGTGAATACATCCCAGCAGTTGAAGCGGGTCTTCGCGACTCTCTTGATAACGGTGTAGTTGCCGGTTATCCATTGGTCGACATTAAAGCACGTTTGTTCGACGGATCTTACCACGATGTTGACTCCAACGAGATGGCGTTTAAAGTTGCTGCTTCTATGGCACTGAAAAACGCTGTATCAAAAGTTAACCCGGTAATCCTTGAGCCGATCATGAAAGTTGAAATTGTAATCCCTGAAGAATACCTTGGCGATATCATGGGTGACGTTACGTCTCGCCGTGGACGCGTAGAAGGTATGGACGCTCGCGGAAACGCACAAGTTGTCCGTGCAATGGTTCCACTTTCTGAAATGTTCGGTTATGCAACAAACTTGCGTTCTAACACGCAAGGACGCGGTGTGTTCTCTATGCACTTCGATCACTACGAAGAAGTGCCGAAATCCATCGCTGAAGAAATTATCAAGAAAAATAAAGGCCAATAATTGAATTTTGACCTTTAATCAAGTATAAATAGTTTGTATGCCCAATCTGCGGTTTATTTTGGCAGCTTGGGTACTCAAACTACTACTATTAACTTACATTCTGAGGAGGATTTTTCTAATGGGTAAAGCTAAATTTGACCGTTCTAAAACACACGCTAACATTGGTACAATCGGACACGTTGACCATGGTAAAACAACTTTGACTGCAGCAATCGCTACAGTTCTTGCTAGAGCATCAGGCGGGGAAGCTCGTTCTTACGACCAAATCGATAACGCACCTGAAGAAAAAGAGCGCGGTATCACAATCAACACTTCTCACGTTGAGTATGAAACTGAAACACGCCACTATGCACACGTTGACTGCCCAGGTCACGCTGACTATGTTAAAAACATGATCACTGGTGCTGCACAAATGGACGGCGGGATCCTAGTAGTATCTGCTGCTGACGGCCCAATGCCACAAACTCGTGAGCACATCTTGCTTTCACGTCAAGTAGGCGTACCTTACCTTGTAGTATTCATGAACAAATGCGACATGGTAGACGACGAAGAGCTTCTTGAGCTAGTTGAAATGGAAGTTCGCGACCTATTGTCTGAATATGACTTCCCTGGCGATGACATCCCAGTCATCAAAGGTTCTGCACTTAAAGCTCTTGAAGGAGAGCCAGAGTGGGAAGAAAAAATTCTTGAGTTGATGGCTGCTGTTGATGAGTACATCCCAACTCCAGAGCGCGACACTGACAAGCCATTCATGATGCCAGTTGAGGACGTATTCTCAATCACTGGCCGTGGTACAGTTGCAACTGGCCGTGTTGAGCGTGGACAAATCAAAGTTGGCGACAACGTTGACATCATCGGTATCAACGAAGAAGCTAAATCTACAACTGTTACAGGTGTAGAAATGTTCCGCAAATTGCTTGACTATGCTGAAGCTGGCGACAATATTGGCGCACTTCTTCGCGGAGTTTCCCGTGACGATATCCAGCGTGGACAAGTTCTTGCTAAACCAGGCACAATCACTCCACATACAACTTTCAAAGCGGAAGTTTATGTTCTTTCAAAAGAAGAGGGTGGACGTCACACTCCATTCTTCACAAACTACCGTCCGCAGTTCTACTTCCGTACAACTGACGTAACTGGCGTTTGTAACCTTCCTGAAGGAGTAGAAATGGTTATGCCTGGCGACAACATCGAAATGAATGTTGAGCTTATCTCACCAATCGCTCTTGAAGAAGGTACTAAGTTCTCTATCCGTGAGGGTGGACGTACTGTAGGCGCTGGCGTTGTAGCTTCTATCCAGAAGTAATTGCTTTTGCTTAAATCCCTAACTCATTATGAGTTAGGGGATTTTTGCGTTCTTTTAACTAAAGATGAACTTTACGTGACAGCATGAGGGTGTTAAAAGACTGAACGATCGAGGCGTCTGCTAGAGGATTTTCATTAAAAGCTACTAGTTAAGGAGAGCTTGTCCATCTTTTATACGCAATATATCGCATTTTCATAAAATATTCAAACTTTTTTAAAAACATTTTAAACCGCGCTACGACAACAATGTAAACGGATACAAATGATTTCAATGTTCAGAATTAGCAAAAAAATCGCATTTTGTTTGTTGACACCCTTTGGAATAGGCGATATGATAGCAACAATTTAACAGAACAAAGCATTTACAGCGCTAATCCTCATAAAAAATTTCGGAGAAAGAAGTGGACATCATGACTGAACAAGTAATCTATATGAATGGTGAATTTGTAAAAAAAGAAGATGCCAAGGTTTCAGTTTATGATCATGGCTTCCTATATGGCGACGGAGTCTTCGAAGGCATTCGTTCATACAACGGAAATGTCTTTCGTTTAGAAGAACACCTGGAGCGCCTTTACGATTCGGCTAAATCAGTGATGCTTGAAATTCCGCATACTTTCGAAGAAATGACGCAGCTGGTCGTGGAAACGCTCCGGCAAAACAAATTGAAGGATGCCTATATCCGCTTAGTCGTCTCACGCGGGGTTGGAAATTTGGGGCTCGATCCATTCAGCTGTGCAACGCCGAATGTCATCGTCATCGCAGAGCCGCTTTCTTTATTCCCGAAAGCTTTATACGACAGCGGTATTGAAATCGTCTCGGTCGCTTCAAGAAGAAGCCGCTCAGACGTCCTTAGCCCGAAAGTGAAATCACTGAACTATATGAACAATATTCTAGTGAAGATCGAAGCAAGCCTGGCTGGTGTCTCTGAAGCACTCATGCTGAACGATCAAGGCTATGTGGCTGAAGGATCGGCCGATAATATCTTCATTGTCCGCAAAAACAAATTGCTGACGCCTCCCGGTTATGTAGGGGCGCTTGAAGGAATTACGCGCAACGCCATCATGGAGGTCGCAGCTGAAAAAGGCTACCAAATGGAAGAAGGCGTCTTTACTAGACACGATGTCTACGTCGCGGACGAAGTGTTCCTGACAGGGACGGCAGCAGAAGTCATCGCCGTCATCAAAGTGGATGGACGCGTGATCGGCGACGGCAAGCCAGGGCCTGTCACCAATGATCTTCTCGAAGCATTCCGCGAGCTGGTGCAGCAAGACGGCGTTAAAGTGTATAACGAAGAACATCTAAACGTAGTATAAATTCATATGATCAATTCAATGACGAGGTTAAAGCAAATGGAATACAGCATTCACAGAGAGCCGGGGCGGTGGAAGCCGGCAATGCTGCCAGATGCGACATCCCCTCTGAGTGGAATGCTGAACGGCTTCGGCCTTCTAGGTGTTCCCGGTGACTGCAAGCGACGGGTTATCGTTATCAGCGGATAAGCAATTATCCAAGAGGCTGCAAATCGCAGTGAAATAGGGTGGTACCATGAAGCTTTTTCATCCCTATGCAAAGAAGATGTCTTCTTTGTGTAGGGATGAAAAAGCTTTTTCATTTGCTACTTCCGAAGACTTAAGAAGAAGGAGGCGGAAAGATTGGGAGTAAACGTAAAGGTCAGAGAAGAACTCAAACAAGGATTATCCGGCAGCGGGGCAGACGTATTAATTCAATCATTGAAACAGCAGGGTGTTGAGATCATTTTTGGCTACCCAGGAGGTGCGGTTCTGCCAATCTACGATGCTTTGCATCGAAACCCGATCCGTCACATATTAGCGAGACACGAACAAGGCGCGATCCATGCAGCGGAAGGCTACGCCAGAGTTTCCGGAAAAGCAGGAGTGGTCATTGCAACGTCCGGGCCGGGGGCGACGAACCTCGTCACCGGGATTGCGGATGCCATGCTCGATTCATTGCCGCTCGTCATCTTCACCGGGCAAGTTGCTACTTCGGTTATCGGAACAGATGCTTTCCAAGAAGCGGATATCGTCAGCATTACACAGCCGATCACAAAACATAATTACCAGGTGAAAAAAGCGGAAGACTTGCCGCGGATCATCAAGGAGGCATTCTTCATCGCTTCAACAGGGCGCCCGGGACCGGTCGTCGTCGATATCCCGAAAGACGTATCCACGATGCTGTTCGCCGGAAGTGAAGAACAAGCGGATGCAGATGTTTACTTGCCGGGCTATCAACCGACCATCTCACCGAATTATCTGCAGATCCAAAAGGCAGTTCAATCGCTGTCCAAGGCGAAAAAGCCGGTGATTCTCGCCGGTGCTGGAGTATTGGCAGCGAGAGCTTCCGAAGAGCTTCAAGCATTTGCGGAACATCATCAAATCCCGATTGTGAACACCTTGCTTGGACTTGGAACAATCGGCGGCGATCATGAATTGTTCCTCGGCATGGGAGGCATGCACGGAACGTATGCAGCGAATACGGCAATTTGCGAATGTGATGTCTTGCTGAATATCGGAGCCCGTTTTGACGACAGGCTCACCGGCAATTTGGCGTCATTTGCGCCGAATGCGGAAGTCATCCATATCGATATCGATCCTGCAGAAATCGGGAAGAACGTCCCGACAGCCATCCCGATCGTGTCGGATGCCAAAGCGGCATTGGTCGAGCTATTGAAAAGCAATTTCGAAAGCCCGGACACAGAAGAATGGCGCGGCAAGCTCCATGCATACCAAGAAGCTTACCCGCTTCAGTATCACCAAAAAGAACGTGTTGGCATCATGCCTCAGCAAGCTGTCGAATTGATCCACCGTTTGACAGGCGGCGATGCTATCGTCACAACGGATGTCGGCCAACACCAAATGTGGACGGCTCAGTATTACCGCTTCAACAACCCGCATAACTGGGTGACATCCGGTGGGCTTGGGACGATGGGCTTCGGCTTCCCGGCAGCGATCGGGGCGAAGTTCGCAAGACCGGAAGAAACGGTCGTGGCCGTCGTCGGCGATGCCGGTTTCCAAATGACTTTACAGGAATTGTCGCTATTGCAGGAATACCGGTTGCCGGTAAAGATCGTCATCTTGAACAACCAAAGCCTTGGGATGGTTCGCCAGTGGCAAGAAACCTTCTACGAGGAACGCTATTCCCAATCGATGATGCCGGTGCAGCCGGATTTCGTTAAACTGGCGGCCGCTTATGATCTTGACGGCTATAAGGTCGAAACGATGGAAGAAGCGGAAGAAGTATTCAAAAAAGCGTTTGAATCAGATGGCCCAGCGCTCATCGATTGCCGGGTAATCCAACTCGAATGTGTGTACCCGATGGTGGCGCCAGGCAAAGGGCTCAACGAAATGATCGGGGTGAAAGGCGAATGAAGCGAGTAATCACAACGACGGTCATCAACCAGAGCGGCGTCTTGAACCGGGTTACAGGGCTGTTGATGAAACGCCAATTCAATATTGAAAGCATTTCGGTCGGACATACCGAGCAAGCAGGAATTTCCAAAATGACTTTTGTCGTCAATGTGGAAGATAAAGGCAAGCTGGAGCAATTGCTCAAACAGCTGCAAAAGCAGATTGACGTCTTGAAAGTCAATGACATTACCGATAAGGCGATGGTCATGAGAGAACTCGCACTGATTAAAGTGGTCGCACCGCCCGCAGCGCGCAGCGAGATTTACAGCATTGTGGAACCGTTCCGCGCGACAGTGGTCGATATGAGCAAAAACGTCACTACGTTCCAAGTAACAGGCGATCCTGAGAAAATCGAAGCCTTCATCGATTTGATGAAGCCATACGGCATCAAAGAATTAACAAGAACCGGAGTATCCGCTTTTGTCAGAGAAACGCAAAAAGCCCATACACCGCAATTGAACATCCTTTAAAATAAAACCCCAAACTCGAGGAGGAAATTAAAAATGGCAAAAATGTATTATAACCAAGACGTAAACGACCAGGCTTTAAAAGGACAAACAATCGCGGTGATCGGCTACGGTTCACAAGGACATGCCCATGCACAAAACTTAAATGATTCTGGATTCAAAGTAGTGGTCGGCGTAAGACCCGGCAAATCATTCGATCAGGCAAAAGCAGACGGCCTGGAAGTGGCGACAGTAGCGGAAGCAGCGCAAGCAGGCGACGTCATCATGGTACTGGTGCCGGATGAGCGCCAGACGCAAATCTACGAAGAGTCGATCAAGCCGCATCTAACAGCTGGAAAATCACTTGTCTTCGCACACGGGTTCAATGTTCATTTCAACCAAATCGTGCCGCCGAAAGATGTGGATGTGTTCCTTGTTGCCCCTAAAGGCCCGGGACATCTTGTCCGCAGAACGTTCGAAGCAGGAGCAGGCGTACCGGCGTTATTCGCAGTACATCAAGATGTCTCCGGCAATGCAAAAGATACCGCTTTAGCTTACGCAAAAGGCGTCGGCGCTGCACGTGCCGGAATCTTGGAGACGACGTTCAAGGAAGAAACAGAAACGGATCTATTCGGTGAACAAGCCGTTCTTTGCGGCGGGGTGACGTCACTCGTCAAAGCCGGATTTGAAACTTTGGTGGAAGCAGGCTATCAGCCGGAACTGGCATACTTTGAATGCTTGCACGAACTGAAATTGATTGTTGACCTCATGTATGAAGGCGGCATGTCCGGCATGCGCTACTCAATCTCCGATACAGCACAATGGGGTGATTTTGTATCCGGCCCGCGCATTGTCGATGCCGATACAAAAGCCCGCATGAAAGATGTATTGACGGATATCCAAACCGGCAAGTTCGCCAAAGGCTGGTTGCTTGAGAACCAATTGAACCGTCCGGAATTCACGGCGATCGAAAACGCTGAAGCGGAACACCAAATCGAACAAGTCGGACGCGAGTTGCGCGCCATGATGCCATTCGTCAATGAAAACAAAAAACCAAAAGAGGTGGCTGCTAATGTCTCAAATTGATATTTTCGATACGACACTACGGGACGGAGAACAGTCGGCCGGGATCAACTTGAATACAGCTGAGAAAATCGAAATCGCCCGCCAGCTCGAACGTCTAGGCGTGACGATTATCGAATCGGGGTTCCCGGCTTCATCGCCAGGAGACTTCGACGCAGTGCAGCGGATAGCTGGTACGGTGAAGAACTCTATCGTAACGGGACTGTCCCGCTCCATGAAAGCGGATATCGACCGGACATGGGAAGCCTTGAAGGGAGCGGAACAACCGCATATCCACATCTTCTTGGCAACGTCCCCTATCCATATGGAACATAAATTGATGAAAACACCGGAACAGGTCGTCGACATCGCTGTCGAATCTGTCCGTTATGCAAAAAAATTCTTCCCGCTCGTCCAGTGGTCAGCGGAAGATGCCTCAAGATCCGACCCTGAATTCTTGGCGCACATCATCAAGAAAGTCATCGAAGCAGGCGCGACGACAGTCAATTTGCCGGATACAGTCGGTTATGCGACACCAGAAGAATACGGGGCGATGTTCCGTTATATGACAGAAAACGTACCGGGCATCGAAAACGTCAAGCTATCGGCGCATTGCCATAACGATCTGGGCATGGCGACAGCGAACACGCTCGCTGCGATTGAAAACGGCGCGACGCAAGTCGAAGGTACGATCAACGGCATCGGTGAACGCGCAGGAAACGTCGCGTTGGAAGAAATTGCGGTGGCACTCCATATCCGCAAGCAATTCTACGAAATCGAAACCGGTATTAATTTGAACGAGATCAAACGCTCGAGCCAATTGGTCAGCCAGTTGACCGGCAGCATCATCCAGCCGAATAAAGCAGTCGTCGGGAAGAACGCCTTTGCGCATGAATCAGGCATTCACCAGGACGGCATGCTAAAAAACCCGCTGACATATGAAATCATCACGCCGGAATTGATCGGCGATGCAGCGACTGAACTGGTCCTTGGCAAACATTCCGGCAGGCACGCATTCCGCGACCGTGCGGTGAAGATGGGCTTCGAGTTGCCTGACGCTAAATTGAATGAAGCGTTCATTGGATTCAAGAAACTCGCCGACCGCAAAAAGCAGATCACAGAAGACGATTTGTTTGTGTTGTTGACCGACCAGCAAATCAATGACACGGAAACGCCAATTTATGAGCTTGAAAGCGTGCAGGTGCAATACGGCACAGCGAACATCCCGACGGCTACAGCATCCGCCATCGGCCCGGACGGCACCTCAATTCACGAAGCAGCAACCGGCTCTGGATCGGTCGAAGCGATATTCAATACACTTGAACGCATCGTCGAAGGCAAAGTGCATATCCTGGACTATCGTGTGACATCTATCGGCAAAGGCCGCGATGCACTCGGCGAAGCCGTTATCAATATGAGCTATGACGGGGAGACCGTTACAGGACGCGACGTCGCGCAAGACGTTTTGGAAGCGACCGCGAAAGCTTATTTCAATGCAGTGAACCGCCAGCTTGTGAAACAGGGAAATAAAACGAAGATCCAAGCAGTTTAACCAGCAAACCCACAGAGGAGGAATTACTATGGAAAAGACAATCGCAGTATTGCCAGGAGACGGCATCGGACCAGAAGTAACAGAGGCGGCAGTGAAGGTGCTAAAATCCATTGCGATGCGCTATGGGCACACATTCCATTGGAAATTCGCGGCAATCGGGGGAGCGGCGGTCGATGAATCCGGGAACCCGCTGCCAAAAGAAACCGTTGAAGCGTGCGAAGCGAGCGATGCCATCCTCCTCGGTGCGGTAGGCGGCCCGAAATGGGATAACAACCCCGCAGAACAGCGCCCAGAAAAAGGGCTGTTGAATATCCGAAAACACTTCGACTTGTTTGCCAACGTCCGCCCAGTCAAAGCGGTACCGGCACTTCTCGGATCTTCCCCATTGAAAGAAGAGATCGCGCGTGAAGTGGACATGGTCATCGTCCGCGAATTGACCGGCGGCTTGTATTTCGGAGAACCGAAACGCCACAATGAAAATTCCGCAGTCGATACACTCGTCTACACACGGGCGGAAATCGAACGCATCGTCGACCAGGCATTCGAAATGGCCCGTTCGCGCCGCGGCAAATTGGCTTCAGTCGACAAAGCGAACGTCTTGGAATCCAGCAAGCTTTGGAGAAAAGTCGTTGAAGAACGCAAGGCCGGTTATCCGGACGTGGAAGTTGAACATATGTTGGTCGATTCGGCTGCAATGAAATTGATCACCAACCCACGGGCGTTCGACGTCTTGGTGACGGAGAACATGTTCGGCGATATCTTGAGCGATGAAGCATCAGTCATCACCGGTTCGCTCGGCATGCTGCCATCCGCGAGCATCCGTTCAGACGGTTTCGGTTTGTATGAACCGGTACACGGCTCGGCACCGGATATCGCGGGGCAAAACAAAGCAAACCCATCCGCAGCGATTTTATCGGCGGCAATGATGCTGCGCCAATCGTTCGGCATGGATTCAGAAGCATCGTCGATTGAAGATGCAGTTATGAGCGTCCTTGAAGATGGCTATTGCACAGGCGATTTGTCGGCTTGCGGCAATAAAGTCATCTCAACGGAACGCTTCGTGGAAAAAGTCATCGAAGAATTGGAACGGGAATTCGTGTCGGAACACATCATGTTTTCCTACGTGTAAATGGAAGGGGCACTCTGCTATGGCAAAAACGATTATTGAAAAAATCTGGGAACAGCATATTGTATTCGAAGAGCCGGGAAAACCCGACCTGTTGTATATCGATCTTCATCTCCTGCATGAAGTTACTTCCCCGCAGGCGTTTGAAGGCTTGCGCCTGAACGGCCGAAAAGTGCGGCGTCCGGATCTGTGCTTTGCGACGATGGATCATAACGTGCCGACGCGCAACCGCTCAGTGATCAAAGACCCGATTTCCCGCAAGCAAATCAAGACGCTTCAGGAAAACTGTGATGAGTTCGGGGTGCCGCTTGCTGGGATCAATCATCCCGACCAAGGCATCGTCCACGTCATCGGGCCGGAACTCGGCCTCACACAGCCCGGCAAGACGATTGTCTGCGGCGATAGCCATACGTCCACGCACGGAGCGTTCGGCGCTTTGGCATTCGGCATCGGCACAAGTGAAGTAGAGCATGTGTTGTCGACGCAGACGCTTTGGCAGTCCAAGCCGAAAACGATGGAAATCCGCATCGACGGAGAGCTTGGCTTCGGTGTTTCCGCAAAAGACGTCATTCTCGCGATCATCTCGAAGTACGGTGTCGATATGGGGACAGGACATATCATTGAATACACCGGGGAAGCGATCCGCAATTTATCGATGGAAGAACGCATGACGATCTGCAATATGTCCATCGAAGCGGGCGCACGCGCCGGCCTTGTAAGCCCAGACGAAACGACAGTCGAATATTTGCGCGGCAGAAGAAATGTCCCGGAAGGCGAAGCGTTTGAACAAGAAGCTGGGCGCTGGCTGGCACTGGCGACAGATGAAGACGCAAGCTATGACGTGTCGCATACAATCCATGCGAACGATATCTCGCCGTTTGTCACATGGGGCACCAACCCGTCCATGGGTTCAGGCATTGCCGAACACGTGCCGACAGCAGCGGATTACGACAAGCAGGAAGACCGGGACGCTTTGCGCCAAGCGCTTGCTTATATGCAATTGGAAGAAGGCGCACCGTTATCATCCATCGCCATCCAGCACGTCTTTATCGGCTCTTGCACGAATGCCCGCCTCAGTGATTTGCGGGCAGCAAGTGAAATCGTCAAAGGCAGAACGGTGCATCCGTCGGTCACGGCGATTGTCGTACCGGGTTCGGAGACCGTCAAGCGCGCAGCTGAAGCGGAAGGGCTTGACCAAGTGTTCTTGCAGGCAGGCTTTGAATGGCGCGAGACAGGTTGCAGCATGTGTCTGGCAATGAACGAGGACGCTGTACCGTCAGGCGAGCGCTGTGCTTCTACATCGAACCGCAATTTTGAAGGGCGCCAAGGTGCAGGGTCCATGACGCATTTGGTCTCACCCGTAATGGCGGCTGCTGCTGCGATTGAAGGGCATTTGACGGATGTCCGCAATTATATGGAAGAACCTGTGCCCTCGGCATAACGGAAGGAGGAACTGAATTTGAAACCCATCAATGAAATTTCGAGCATCTTGACGCCGCTCGACCGCAAAAACGTCGATACCGACCAAATCATTTCAAAGGAATTCCTCAAGCGCATTGAGCGCACAGGGTTCGGGAAGTATTTGTTCTACCATTGGCGTTTTCATTCAGACGGCACACCCAATCAAGAATTTGTCTTGAACGACCCGCGCTTCCAAAATTCCGAGATCCTTGTGGCGCAGGAAAACTTTGGCTGCGGCTCCTCCCGTGAACACGCGCCGTGGGCCATCCTGGACTACGGTTTCCGTGTCGTCATCTCGCCGAGTTATGCGGATATCTTCTATAATAACTGTGTGAAGAACGGCATCTTGCCGATCCGCCTCGAAGAAGCGGAGGTGGCTGCTTTGCTGGAAAAAGGCAAACAGGCGCCATACCGTCTTGATGTCGACTTGAAACACCAAACGGTGACGGCAGAAGACGGCGCCAGCTATTCCTTCGACATCGATCCGTACTGGAAAGAAATGCTGTTGAACGGCTGGGATGAGATCGCCTTGACGATTCAATACGATTCCTATATCCAGGCATACGAAGAAAAAATGCAGCAAGCCCAATAAAGCACCGCCGCTCTTTGCCCTTGTTTCGTTCCACGACAAGGCAGGGAGCGGTTTTTTTGATGCCTTTCAGGAGCGGTTTCGCTGTGTTGACATCATTGTGCAGATTTGTTACTTTAGTAAAGGACTTTAACGCTTTAGCAAACTAAAGGAGAAATGAACAATGAATGCAGTTATTATCGCCGTTTTAGTGATGCTCATATTGAGCTTGCTCCGTGTCAACGTCGTCTTTGCTTTATTGATCGGCGCACTCGCCGGCGGGCTTAGTGGGGGACTCAGCTTCACTGAAACCTTGACTTCCTATACAGATGGTCTCGGTGCGGGGGCGACTATCGCATTGAGCTATGCCATGCTCGGTGGATTCGCCGTCGCTATTTCACGCACCGGCATACCCGAGCTGCTCGTTGCGGGTGTTTTGAAACTGGTCAATAAAGACGGGGAGGCGACGCGCGAGAACTTGGCGAAAGCGCTCATCATCTTTGCGCTGTTTGCCATGGCCATCTTCTCGCAAAACTTGATCCCAATCCATATTGCCTTTATCCCGCTCTTGGTGCCGCCGATTCTGCACATCCTGAATGAATTGCGCATCGACCGCCGGCTCATCGCCTCTGTCCTGACATTCGGGCTGACGGCGCCGTATATTTTATTGCCGTATGGCTTCGGATTGATCTTCCATGAGATTCTCGCCACGCAGATGGAACTGGCGGGCATGCCGATCGATATGGCGGATATTCCGAAAGCGATGGCATTGCCAGTCGCCGGCCTATTCCTCGGCTTAGTGGTGGCGGTCTTCATTTCTTACCGCAAGCCGCGTGATTATCGGACTGTGGAAGCAGCTAATACTATAGAAGAAACTCCAAAACGGACTGCTTCCGTTAAAGACATCATCGTAACGGTCATTGCATTGATCGCAGCACTCTTCGCGCAGATCCAAAGCGACTCGATGATCATCGGGGCGCTCGCCGGGATTCTCATCCTCTACATCTTCGGTGCAATGAAATGGAAAGAAGCGGACGATGTCCTGACAGCGGGTATGCGCATGATGGCATTCATCGGGTTTGTCATGATCTCAGCGAACGGATTCGCTTCGGTCATCCAAGCGACTGGGGCCATCGACTCGCTCGTTGAAAATGCCGCGAGCATCTTCGGCGACAACAAAGGCCTAGCGGCACTCGCCATGTTGATCGTCGGTTTGTTCGTCACGATGGGCATCGGTTCCTCGTTCTCGACGATTCCGATTATTGCTGCGATATTTGTTCCACTAAGTGTCGAGTTCGGTTTCTCGACGATGGCGATCATCGCATTGATCGGGACAGCCGGCGCACTTGGCGATGCCGGGTCGCCAGCTTCTGACTCGACGCTTGGGCCGACCGCTGGCTTGAACGTCGACGGCCAGCACAATCACATCTGGGATACGGTCGTCCCAACGTTCATCCATTACAATATTCCGCTCGTTTTATTCGGCTGGATTGCCGTCATGTTTTTAGGATGAGTCCGAAAGATTTCGACTATTATCGTATCGGTTGAAACTGAAAAGAATCCTGCTATACTAGTAAAAGCGAATGAAAAGAATTTCGTGCAAAGTCTTGCGGAATTCTTTTTATTTTGTATAATGGTGAATGTTGGTCTTTGACTGCGAAGAAGCGAGAGGTTACCGACACACCCGGCCGCTTTGCCATGGCGAGTGTGAGGAAAATTTTCGTGGAGAAGTCTATCCCAAAATAGGCGAAAAGGAGGAAAATAATGGCAAAACAAAAATTTGTATCCGTTTGAAAGCATATGATCACAGAATCCTGGATCAGTCTGCTGAAAAGATTGTTGAAACTGCTAAACGTTCAGGTGCTAGCGTATCAGGTCCGATACCGTTGCCGACGGAAAAGTCAATCTACACAATCTTGCGAGCTGTCCACAAATATAAAGATGCTCGCGAACAATTCGAAATGCGCACACACAAACGTCTGATCGATATCGTTAACCCGACACCACAGACTGTTGACGCGCTAATGAAACTGGATCTACCATCCGGCGTTGATATTGAAATCAAACTATAATTGGTAAACGAAAATAAAAAACATAAAATTTTGCAGGAGGTGTGACGACATGACCAAAGGAATCTTAGGTAGAAAAATCGGTATGACGCAAGTTTTTGCTGAGAACGGTGATTTGATCCCTGTAACTGTAATCGAAGCTGCTCCAAACGTAGTGCTTCAGAAAAAAACAGTTGAAGTGGATGGCTACGAATCGGTACAACTTGGTTTTGATGACAAACGCGAGAAGCTTTCGAACAAACCAGAGAAAGGCCACGTAGCAAAAGCAAACACTGCTCCTAAGCGCTTCATTCGCGAACTTCGCAATGTAAACTTAGCTGATTACGAGATTGGTCAGGAAGTCAAAGTAGATGTATTCGCAGAAGGCGATGTAGTAGATGTAACAGGAACTACGAAAGGTAAAGGTTTCCAAGGTGTTATTAAACGCCACGGACAATCACGCGGACCAATGACTCACGGTTCACGCTACCACCGTCGTCCTGGTTCAATGGGGCCTGTTGCTCCGAACCGCGTATTCAAACAGAAGAAATTGCCTGGTCAAATGGGCGGCAACACGGTCACTATCCAAAACCTTCACATCGTGAAAGTGGATGCTGAGCGCAACTTGCTTCTTATTAAAGGGAATGTTCCTGGCGCACGTAAATCACTAATCCGTGTTAAGTCGGCTATCAAAGCTAACTAATCACATTTAAGGGAAGGAGGAAACAAGAATGCCTAAAGTAGCTTTACTAAACCAAACTGGTTCACAAGTTGGCGATATCGAATTGAACGATCTTGTCTTCGGCATTGAACCAAATGAATCTGTACTTTTTGATGCAGTCGTTGCACAACGTGCTTCATTGCGTCAAGGTAACCATAAAGTTAAAAACCGTTCTGAAGTAGCCGGTGGCGGAAGAAAGCCATGGAAGCAAAAAGGAACTGGACGTGCTCGTCAAGGTTCGATCCGTTCACCACAATGGCGCGGAGGCGGAGTCGTATTCGGCCCAACACCACGCAGCTACAGCTACAAACTTCCTAAAAAAGTCCGTCGCTTGGCTCTTCGTTCTGCATTGTCTTCGGCAGTAGCAAACGAAAACCTGATGGTACTTGAAGGATTGGCTTTCGACGCACCGAAAACAAAGGAATTCACGAAGCTCGTGACTGACCTGTCTGTCGGTAAGAAAGCATTGTTCGTAACAGCTGACCTTGATGAAAACGTGGCACTATCTGCACGCAACATCAAAGGCATGACAGTTGTACCGGCAAACGGTATCAACGTATTGGACTTGCTTGGCCATGACAAAGTTGTCATGACTAAAGGAGCCGTAGAGAAAATCGAGGAGGTGCTAGGTTAATGGAAGCACGTGACATTCTAAAGCGTCCAGTCATTACCGAGCGTTCTTCTGAGGTAATGGCGGAGAAGAAGTACACTTTTGAAGTGGACGTTCGCGCTAACAAAACTCAAGTTAAACATGCAGTTCAAGAAGTCTTCGGCGTTCAAGTTGAGAAAGTCAACATCATGAACTACAAAGGCAAATTCAAACGCATGGGCAAACACGCAGGCTACACGAACAAACGCCGCAAAGCGATCGTGAAATTGACTGCTGATTCAAAAGACATCGAACTATTCGAAATGTAATTGTATAAGTTCTGAACAAGAACTAATCAAAGAAGGAGGGAAACAACGTGGGGATTAGAAAATACAAACCTACCACTAACGGTCGTCGTAACATGACTAGTTCGGATTTCGCTGAAATCACAACGAACAAGCCTGAAAAGTCGCTTTTGCAACCGACGAAGCGTAAAGGCGGCCGTAACAACCAAGGTAAAATCACTGTACGCCACCACGGGGGCGGACATAAGCGCCAATACCGCGTGATTGATTTCAAACGTAACAAAGATGGCATTCCAGGACGCGTTGCTACGATCGAATACGATCCGAACCGTTCTGCTAACATCGCACTTATCCATTACGCTGACGGAGAAAAACGTTACATTCTTGCACCTAAAGGTGTTCAGGTTGATACGCAAATCATGTCAGGACCGGAAGCAGACATCAAAGCAGGTAACGCTTTGCCATTGCTTAACATCCCAATGGGTTCTACTATCCACAACATCGAGTTGAAACCAGGCGGAGGCGGCCAATTGGTACGTTCTGCAGGAGCTTCAGCACAGGTGCTTGGTAAAGAAGGAAAATACGTAACTGTCCGCTTGCAATCAGGCGAAGTTCGCATGATCCTTGCTACTTGCCGCGCAACAATCGGCGCTGTCGGAAACGAACAGCACGAATTGATCAACATCGGTAAAGCTGGACGTAACCGTTGGAAAGGCAACCGCCCAACAGTCCGCGGATCTGTCATGAACCCGAACGATCACCCACACGGTGGTGGTGAAGGACGTTCGCCAATCGGACGTAAATCTCCAATGTCTCCATGGGGCAAACCAACTCTTGGATACAAAACACGCAAGAAAACGAACAAATCCGATAAATTCATCGTGCGTCGCCGCAAAAAATAATTTGATTTCGCTGCGGTTCGCCAAAAGAACCGTGGTGCAATCACGAAGGGAGGATCCCAAATGGGTCGCAGCTTGAAAAAAGGACCTTTTGTAGACGATCATCTTATGAAGAAAGTCGAAGCGCAAAAGGAATCTGAGAAAAAACAAGTGATCAAAACATGGTCTCGCCGTTCTACAATTTTCCCGACATTCATCGGACTAACGATTGCAGTATACGATGGCCACAAACACATCCCTGTATACGTGACTGAAGATATGGTAGGCCATAAACTTGGTGAATTTGCTCCAACACGCAAATACGCAAGCCATGGTGCAGACGATAAGAAAACAAGACGTTAATTGAGAGGAGGATTTCCCCATGCAAGCAAAAGCTGTTGCTAGAACAGTACGTATTGCTCCTCGTAAAGTCCGTTTAGTAGTAGATTTAATCCGAGGCAAGCAAATCGGTGAAGCGGTCGCAATTTTGAACCACACTCCTAAAGCAGCATCCATTGTTGTTGAGAAGTTGTTGAAATCTGCAGCTGCTAACGCTGAACACAATTACGAAATGAACATCGAGAACCTTGTCATCAGCGAAGTATTCGTTGACGAAGGGCCGACTTTGAAGCGTTTCCGTCCACGTGCAATGGGACGCGCGAGCGCGATCAACAAACGCACAAGCCACATCACACTAGTGGTATCTGAGAAGAAGGAGGGATAATTCGTGGGACAAAAAATTCATCCAATTGGAATGCGAATCGGAATCATCCGTGATTGGGAGTCGAAATGGTACGCTGAAAAAGACTACGCGACACTCCTTCACGAAGATTTGAAAATCCGTGAATACATCGAAACACGTTTGAAAGAAGCTTCAGTTTCGAAAATCGAAATCGAGCGCGCTGCAAACCGTGTAAACGTAACAATCCACACTGCTAAGCCAGGTATGGTAATCGGTAAAGGTGGCTCTGAAGTAGAAGTACTTCGTACGCAACTGAACACGATGACTGGCAAGCGTGTCCACATCAACATCGTAGAAATCAAACGCGCTGACCTTGACGCGAAATTGGTCGCTGAAGGAATCGCACGCCAGCTAGAAAACCGTGCATCATTCCGCCGTGCCCAAAAACAAACGCTTCAACGCACTATGCGTGCAGGCGCTAAAGGGATCAAAACTCAAGTATCTGGACGTCTAGGCGGAGCTGACATTGCCCGTGCTGAGTCCTATAGCGAAGGAACTGTTCCGCTCCATACATTGCGCGCAGACATCGACTATGCGCACGCTGAAGCAGACACTACTTATGGTAAGCTCGGCGTGAAAGTATGGATCTACCGCGGTGAAGTCCTTCCAACCAAGAAGAATTCTGAGGAAGGAGGCAAATAATATGTTATTGCCAAAACGCGTAAAATATCGTCGTGAACACCGTGGCAAGATGCGCGGAGAAGCGAAAGGCGGCAAAGAAGTTGCATTCGGCGAATATGGCCTGCAGGCTCTTGAGTCTTCATGGATCACTAACCGCCAAATCGAATCTGCCCGTATCGCTATGACACGTTACATGAAACGTGGCGGTAAAGTCTGGATCAAGATTTTCCCTCACAAGCCATACACGAAAAAGCCTCTTGAAGTACGGATGGGTTCCGGTAAAGGTTCACCTGAAGGCTGGGTAGCGGTAGTAAAAACTGGTAAAATTATGTTCGAAATCGCTGGAGTATCTGAAGAAGTTGCACGCGAAGCATTGCGTCTTGCCTCTCACAAACTGCCAGTGAAAACGAAATTCGTAAAACGCGAAGAAATTGGTGGTGAATCGAATGAAAGCTAATGAAATCCGTGACCTAACCACTGCTGAAATCGAACAAAAAGTGAAATCACTGAAAGAAGAGCTTTTCAACCTTCGCTTCCAATTGGCTACTGGTCAATTAGAAAATACGGCTCGCATCCGCGAAGTACGTAAAGCGATTGCCCGTATGAAAACTGTGATTCATGAAAGAGAACTCAGTGGCAACAACTGATAATTCGAGAGGAGGTTGCAAGTATGTCTGAGCGTAACCAACGCAAAGTATACACAGGCCGCGTCGTGTCTGACAAAATGGATAAAACCATCACAGTAATGGTTGAAACTCAAAAAAAGCACGCGCTTTATGGCAAACGTGTAAAATACTCTAAGAAATTCAAGACTCATGATGAGAACAACGAAGCGAAAATGGGCGACATCGTTCGCATCATGGAAACTCGTCCGCTATCAGCTACAAAACGTTTCCGTTTAGTGGAAGTCGTCGAAAAAGCTGTCATCATCTAATTTAAATAAGTTCGGAATCCTAAAAGTTCCGGAGGGAGGTTACCTAAGTGATCCAACAGGAAAGTCGTTTAAAAGTTGCAGACAACTCGGGTGCTCGTGAAGTACTTACGATTAAAGTGCTTGGTGGTTCTGGTCGCAAGACAGCAAACATCGGTGACGTAATCGTTTGTACCGTGAAAAAAGCAACACCAGGTGGCGTTGTTAAGAAAGGTGAAGTCGTTAAGGCTGTCATCGTTCGCACGAAAAGCGGAGCTCGCCGTAAAGACGGTACTTACATCAAATTTGATGAAAATGCATGTGTGATTATCCGCGACGATAAAGGTCCACGCGGAACACGTATCTTCGGACCAGTTGCACGTGAACTTCGTGACAACAACTTCATGAAGATCGTTTCACTTGCTCCTGAAGTTCTATAAAACATCCAACGTGCGATACCAAGGAGGTGCGACAGAATGCATGTAAAAAAAGGCGATACAGTTAAGGTCATCTCTGGTAAAGACAAAGGCAAAACAGGAGTTGTTTTGACTGCTCTACCTAAGAAAGACCGTGTGCTCGTTGAAGGTGTTAACATCGTCAAAAAGCATACAAAACCGAACCAGGCAAGCCCGCAAGGCGGAATTGTCAGCCAAGAAGCTGCGATCCACGTTTCCAACGTGATGGTAGTTGACCCTAAATCCGGCGAGCCGACTCGCGTAGGATACAAAATGGAAGACGGCAAAAAAGTTCGTGTTGCAAAAAAATCCGGTGAAAAATTAGATAAATAAAATTCCTGAATGAGGGGAGGTACAAACATGAACCGCCTACAAGAAAAATATGTGAACGAAATCACACCTGCTCTAGTGAGCAAGTTTGAATATTCATCAGTAATGCAGGCACCAAAAGTTGACAAGATCGTTATCAACATGGGTGTCGGTGAAGCTGTACAGAACACAAAATCACTTGATTCTGCTGTTGAAGAATTGCAGACGATCACTGGTCAAAAGCCAGTCATCACAAAAGCTAAGAAATCTATCGCTGGCTTCCGCCTTCGTGAAGGCATGCCAATCGGATGTAAAGTTACACTACGCGGTGAGCGTATGTATGACTTCCTGGATAAATTGATTGCTATCTCACTACCACGTGTTCGTGACTTCCGTGGCGTATCGAAAAAATCTTTCGACGGACGCGGCAACTACACACTTGGTGTGAAAGAACAATTGATCTTCCCTGAAATCGATTATGATAAAGTTTCTAAAGTACGCGGTATGGATATCGTAATTGTGACAACTGCGAACTCTGATGAAGAAGCTCGTGAGTTATTGACACAATTCGGTATGCCGTTCCAAAAGTAAAGATGAGGGAGGCGTAAACGTGGCTAAAAAATCGATGATTGCTAAACAAAAACGCACGCCAAAGTATAAAGTACAAGAGTACACACGCTGTGAACGATGCGGACGTCCGCATTCAGTACTGCGCAAATTCAAACTTTGCCGTATTTGTTTCCGTGAACTTGCATATGTGGGACAAATTCCTGGCGTCAAAAAAGCCAGCTGGTAATCCCCTAAATTGGGAAGGAGGTAAATGTAATGACAATGACAGATCCGATTGCAGATATGCTGACACGCATTCGTAATGCAAACATGGTTCGTCACGAGAAATTGGAGCTTCCGGCTTCCAACGTGAAAAAAGACATCGCTGAAATCCTGAAGCGCGAAGGTTTCGTACGTGACGTAGAATATGTTGAAGATGATAAACAAGGCATGATCCGCATTTTCCTTAAATACGGTGCTAACAACGAACGCGTCATCACTGGCTTGAAACGCATTTCAAAACCAGGACTACGTGTATACGCTAAAACTGACGAGGTGCCTCGTGTACTAAACGGTCTTGGAATCGCTCTAGTATCGACATCACAAGGTTTGGTAACTGATAAAGAAGCCCGCGCGAAAAAAGTCGGCGGCGAAATCATAGCTTACGTTTGGTAAGAAGCAACAAACGAATGGAGGTGCAACAGAATGTCACGTGTAGGTAAAAAACCAATCGAGGTTCCTGCTAACGTTACCGTTACTATCGGAAACGATAATAACGTAACTGTAAAAGGGCCTAAAGGCGAGCTTGCTCGCTCGTTTAACTCAGATATCACAATCACGCAGGAAGACAATGTTTTGACATTGTCACGCCCATCAGATTCCAAAGACCACCGCACAATCCACGGTACAACCCGTGCATTGCTCGCGAACATGGTTACTGGAGTATCTGAAGGCTTCTCCCGCTCACTTGAACTAGTCGGTGTAGGTTACCGTGCCCAGCTACAAGGCAAGAAATTGGTCTTGAACGTTGGATACTCTCATCCGGTGGAATTCACTCCGGAAGAAGGAATCGAAATCGAAGTACAAGGCAACACGAAAGTCGTCGTTAAAGGAATCAACAAAGAGATGGTCGGAGCACTTGCTTCAAACATCCGTGCTACTCGCCCACCAGAGCCGTATAAAGGCAAAGGTATCCGTTACGAAGACGAAAAAGTTCGCCGCAAAGAAGGTAAAACAGGTAAATAATGCTGCTTAGGCAGGCTGAAAGGAGTGACCTCAGTGATTACGAAACTCGATAAAAACGCATCCCGTAAAAAACGTCACGCTCGCGTACGTTCTAAAATCACGGGAACAGCTGAACGTCCACGTTTGAACGTTTTCCGTTCAAACAAATACATCTACGCTCAATTGATCGACGATGTAAACGGCGTAACGCTTGCTAGCGCATCATCTGCAGATAAAGATTTTTCTCTTGAAACAAAAGGCAACGTCGAAGCGGCTGCTCAAGTCGGCGAAACGATTGCAAAACGCGCAGTAGAAAACGGCTTGAAATCAGTTGTTTTTGACCGCGGTGGTTATCTATATCACGGCCGTGTGAAAGCTTTGGCTGAATCTGCTCGTGAAAACGGCTTAGAATTCTAAAAGAAGGAGGGACCCATATAATGCGTCGTATTGATCCAAACAAACTTGAACTTGAAGAACGCGTAGTTACGATTAACCGCGTAGCGAAAGTTGTAAAAGGTGGACGTCGTTTCCGTTTCTCCGCATTGGTTGTTGTAGGCGACAAAAATGGTAAAGTCGGTTTTGGTACTGGGAAAGCACAAGAAGTTCCAGAAGCAATCCGTAAAGCTATTGAAGATGCGAAGAAGAACTTAATCGAAGTACCTATGGTTAAAGGTACTACTCCACATCTAGTGACCGGGCGCTTCGGTGCCGGCTCGATTCTTATCAAACCTGCTTCACCAGGTACTGGTGTTATTGCTGGTGGTCCTGTTCGTGCGGTATTAGAGCTTGCAGGAGTACAAGACATCTTGTCTAAATCTCTTGGTTCTAACACACCGATCAACATGGTCCGTGCTACTATCAACGGTTTGACTCAACTGAAGAGCGCTGATGAAGTTGCAAAACTTCGCGGTAAAACTACAGAAGAGTTATTCCAATAAGGGAGGGAAATTACATGGCTACTAAACTAGAAATTACCCTCACTAAATCCGTGATCGGTTCAAAGCCGACACAACGTAAAACAGTCCAGTCACTAGGCCTGCGCAAAATGCATCAGACAGTTGAGCACCAAGACAACGCGGCAGTTCGCGGAATGCTTGATAAAGTCGCTCACTTAGTTACTATTAAAGAAGTTTAATCCCTGATTTCTATAGAAGGAGGTGCCAACCACATGAAACTTCACGAATTAAAACCAGCAGAAGGTTCACGCAGCTCACGCAAGCGTATCGGACGCGGAATCGGTTCAGGTACTGGTAAAACAGCCGGTAAAGGCCACAAAGGTCAAAAAGCCCGTTCAGGCGGCGGTGTCCGTCCAGGATTCGAGGGTGGTCAAAACCCATTGTTCCGTCGTTTGCCGAAGCGTGGATTCACGAACATCAACCGTAAAGATTACACTGTTGTAAACCTTGACGTGTTGAACCGTTTCGAAGAAGGCACAGAAATTACACCTGCATTGTTGATCGAAACAGGTGTTGTGAGCAAGGAGCGTTCTGGTATCAAGATCCTTGGTAACGGAAGCTTGGACAAGAAATTGTCTGTACAAGCCCACAAATTCTCTGCATCAGCTAAAGAAGCTATTGAAGCTGCCGGCGGTCAAACCGAGGTGCTTTAATGTTTCAGACAATCTCTAATCTTATGCGCGTATCTGATATTCGAAATAAAATTTTCTTTACTTTAGCAATGCTCATCATCTTCCGTATCGGGACATTCGTTCCGGTGCCGAACGTTGATGCGTCAGTACTCCAAGCTACTGATCAGATGGGTCTGATCGGTTTCTTGAATACTTTCGGTGGAGGCGCCCTTGCCAACTTCTCGATTTTGGCGATGGGAATCATGCCTTATATCACAGCATCGATCATCGTGCAGCTTCTGCAAATGGATGTTGTGCCGAAATTTGCTGAGTGGGCGAAACAAGGTGAAGTCGGAAGACGGAAACTTGCTCAATTCACTCGTTACTTTACAATTGTTCTTGCATTTATTCAGGCGATCGGTATGTCTTATGGATTTAACCAAATGTACGGAGGTACATTGATTCAAGATGATTCGATTGCGACTTACGTGGTAATCGCCATCGTACTGACAGCAGGAACAGCATTTCTATTGTGGCTTGGTGAGCAGATCACGGCAAAAGGCGTGGGGAACGGTATTTCGATTATCATCTTCGCAGGGATTGTCGCTGCAGTACCAGGAGCAATTAACCAACTTTATGCGCAGCAGATCCAAGGGGCTGGCGACCAGCTTCCGGTCAATATTGCCATCATGGCATTGCTCGCACTCGCAGTTGTTGCAATTACTGTATTGGTCATTTACGTCCAACAAGCGTTGCGTAAAATCCCGATCCAGTATGCCAAACGTGTCGCTGGCCGTGGCCAGAGCTCAACTGGGCAGCAAACGCATTTACCTTTGAAAGTAAACGCGGCCGGAGTTATCCCGGTAATCTTTGCTGTGGCGTTCATCATCACGCCGCAAACCATTGCTTCTTTCTTTGGAGCCAACGCGTTTACGGAGGCAATCCAGAATACGTTTGATTACACGCGTCCTGTCGGCATGATCATTTATGTCGCCTTGATTATTGCATTCACGTATTTCTATGCATTCATTCAGGTCAACCCTGAAAACGTAGCGGATAACTTGAAAAAGCAAGGTGCATACATTCCGGGAATCCGTCCGGGTAAAAATACGCAAGATTATTTAACAAGTGTGCTTTACCGTTTAACTTTTGTGGGAGCTATCTTCCTATCAGTTATCTCGGTTCTGCCAATCTTCTTCATCAATATCGCAAACCTGCCTCAATCTGCACAGATTGGCGGCACCAGTTTGCTGATCGTCGTCGGGGTAGCCTTGGAGACAATGAAGCAATTGGAATCGCAGCTTGTGAAACGTCATTACAAAGGCTTTATGAAATAATCAATGGAGAGGAACGTGAAAGCGTTCCTTATCCACTTGTCTGAGGGGGCAAAACGTATGAATATTGTGTTGATGGGTCTACCAGGTGCCGGCAAAGGCACGCAAGCAGACGAAATTGTCAAGAAGTACGACATCCCTCATATTTCGACAGGCGATATGTTCCGTGCAGCTATCAAAGGCGGTACGGCATTGGGCCTGGAAGCAAAGTCGTTCATGGATCAAGGTGCCTTGGTGCCTGACGAAGTGACGATCGGTATCGTCCGAGAGCGACTCAGCCAACCGGATTGTGAGAGAGGCTTCCTATTGGATGGCTTTCCACGCACAGTTCCTCAGGCTGAGGCGCTGGAATCTCTTCTGGCTGATCTTGGCAAACGAATCGAGCATGTCGTAAACATCCAAGTTGAACAAGACGAATTGATTGCACGTTTAACAGGCCGTTGGATTTGTAAAGTTTGTGGAACTGCTTACCATACTGTATTCAATCCTCCTGCTGTTGCAGGTGTGTGCGATAAGGATGGCGGAGAGCTCTACCAACGCGAAGACGATAAGCCTGAAACCGTCACGAAGCGTTTAGAAGTTAACATGCAACAAACTCAACCGCTTCTTGACTTCTATGAAGACAAGAACGTGTTGACCAATATAGATGGACAGCAGGACATTGATAAAGTATTTGCTGACATTGATGCTCTTCTAAAGGGCGACCGAGGTTAAGTCCCGGCGCCGGGCGCAGCTAGTTGCCTCCATGTGGCTTTAAGGAGCACCGGAGATATGAATTTTCGAGAGCTGCAAAAGCAAATAAGGCTTGATTATATGAAACCGGTGAGGCTCGTTGCTCCGTGCAATTCCGCACCGGAGGTAGTATAATGGGTTTCGTGGAAGCATCTGTGTAACGGGTTTGGAACTCATCCAAGGCAGTCCGGGCAGTCGAGGATACGTGGGTCAGACTGGCTCAACCGGAACCCCCGAACTCCGCTGTCATAAGTGGGGAGAGGAACCCGGAGAAGGTCTTTCAAATGTCACTCATGAATTCCTGGTGAATGGATAAGAATTATTCAATCAGCAAATACTGTTTGAAGATGAGTACCTGATTTGTATACAGAAGGGAGACTGGGTCGATGGCGAAAGACGATGTAATTGAAATCGAGGGAACAGTCATTGAGACTTTGCCCAACGCGATGTTTAAAGTGGAGCTTGAAAATGGCCATACGATTCTTGCGCACGTATCAGGCAAGATTCGCATGCATTTCATCCGCATTCTGCCAGGAGATAAAGTAACAGTAGAACTTTCTCCTTACGATTTAACACGCGGTCGCATCACATACCGTTTTAAATAATCTTTTGCACTCCGGACTACTAAGGAGGTTGGGTTAGATGAAAGTGAGACCATCTGTTAAGCCGATCTGCGAAAAATGTAAAGTTATTCGCAGAAACGGTAAAGTAATGGTAATCTGTGAAAATCCGAAACACAAACAAAGACAAGGTTAATAAAGAAGGAGGTGCATCGCACACATGGCACGTATTTCTGGTGTTGACATTCCGCGCGACAAACGCGTTGTAATTTCATTGACTTATATCTACGGTGTTGGGAAAACGACTGCTCAGAAAGTTCTTTCTGGTGCTGGTGTTTCTGAAGAGACTCGCGTTCGCGATCTTACAGAAGACGAGTTGAACAATATCCGTGAACAATTGGATCAGTACAAAATCGAAGGTGACCTTCGCCGTGAAGTTTCCATGAACATCAAACGTTTGATGGAAATCGCTAGCTTCCGTGGTATCCGCCACCGTCGCGGTCTTCCGGTTCGTGGTCAAAATACGAAGAACAACGCGCGTACGCGTAAAGGTCCTCGTAAAACTGTAGCTAACAAGAAAAAATAATCAGTAAAGGAGGTTGTTTCTTAACATGGCACGTAAACAACAAACTCGTAAGCGTCGTGTGAAAAAGAATATCGAATCCGGTATTGCTCACATCCGCTCAACATTCAATAACACAATTGTTACGATCACTGATATGCAAGGTAACGCAGTATCATGGTCTTCGGCTGGAGCTCTAGGATTCCGTGGTTCACGTAAATCTACTCCATTCGCTGCCCAAATGGCTGCTGAAACTGCTGCAAAAACTTCTATGGAACACGGTTTGAAAACTTTGGAAGTAACTGTTAAAGGTCCTGGTTCAGGTCGCGAAGCTGCTATCCGTGCGCTTCAAGCTGCTGGATTGGAAGTTACTGCAATTAGAGACGTAACTCCAGTTCCTCACAACGGCTGCCGCCCGCCAAAACGCCGTCGCGTATAATCGTTGGTCTGAGTAGGATTTTTGAACATCACGACTTACTAAATGTGTTCTGAATCGTAGCGAAAGTCTGTGACTATCGAATTCTTATGCAACGAAAATACCGACGTTTTGAAGGAGGGTAAACTGAATGCTCGAAATAGAAAAACCAAAAATTGAAACGGTTGAGATCGACAGCAATGCCAAATACGGCAAATTCGTTGTTGAACCCCTTGAGCGTGGATATGGTACCACTTTAGGTAACTCCTTACGTCGAATCTTACTTTCATCTTTACCGGGCGCAGCTGTTACTTCGATCCAAATTGATGGCGTTTTGCATGAATTCTCCACTGTCGAAGGTGTAGAAGAAGATGTTGCCTCTATCATTTTGAACATCAAGAAGCTCGCTTTGAAAATTTACTCTGACGAAGAAAAAGTCATTGAAATTGATGTAAAAGGTGACGGAACGGTTACGGCTGCAGATATCACTCACGATAGTGACGTGGAAATTCTGAATCCGGATCTATATATTGCGACAATCGCGAAAGACGGCCACTTGCGCATGCGCATGTATGCTAACCGCGGCCGTGGATATGCCCGTGCAGATCAGAACAAACGTGAAGATCTTCCGATCGGCGTTATCCCGATTGACTCTATTTATACGCCAGTTTCACGCGTCAATTTCCAAGTGGAAAATACCCGTGTGGGCCAACTCGCTCATTTCGATAAATTAACCCTCGATGTCTGGACAGATGGAAGCATCGGTCCTAAAGAGGCAATTGCGCTTGGCGCGAAAATTTTCACTGAACATCTGAACATCTTCGTAGGATTGACGGATGAGGCTCAAACAGCTGAAATCATGGTTGAAAAAGAAGAAGACCAAAAAGAGAAAGTGCTTGAGATGACTATCGAAGAGCTTGATCTTTCTGTTCGTTCTTATAACTGCCTGAAACGTGCCGGCATTAACACTGTCCACGAATTGGCCAACAAGTCGGAAGACGACATGATGAAAGTTCGCAACCTCGGACGCAAATCACTTGAAGAAGTGAAAGTGAAGTTGGAAGATCTAGGTCTTGGCCTTCGTAAAGAAGACTGATTGCCCGGTTCTTTCTGAACTATTCAACAAAGGAGGGAAACTTCAATGAGAAAACTTCAACGTACAAGTTCTCAACGTAAAGCGCTTTTGCGTGACCTTACGACTGACCTAATCGTTCACGAACGCATTCAGACAACTGAAGCACGTGCAAAAGAAGTCCGTTCAACTGTAGAAAAAATGATCACGCTTGGTAAGCGCGGAGACATCCACGCACGCCGTAAAGCTGCAGCATACATTCGCCGTGAACTCGTGACTTCGACTGACGAAGAAGGCAACGAAAACACAATCTTTGCTTTGCAAAAATTGTTTGATGATGTAGCACCACGTTACGCTGACCGTCAAGGCGGCTACACGCGCATCATGAAAATGGGGCCTCGTCGCGGAGATGGCGCACCAATCGTAATTATTGAATTGGTTTAATCAGTTGAAGAGGGTTCATAGCCCTCTTCTTTTAGCATCATGATTTATACGACAATATGAAAAGCTGAGTGTTATGATGAGCGAGCCTTAGGGCGGCGTCTCGTCTAGCTCTACGCACCTCATTCAACCGGCGGCTTAAGCACCCGCAGGAGCCATAGAGACAGAAAAGCGCATACTCTGAATGAGGTGCGCGCTTTTTTTATTTATTGATCAATTAATTTTCAGTGTTGATATTCCGCAGAAGGGAATATGAGCAGTGCAAATTAAGCGTGGCTAAAGAGTTCCCGTTTTACAGCACATAAGAGCAGAGTAGAGAAAGTTTAGAGGAGGCTTCAACACATGAAAGGAAGCATTTTGTCATTCGAACAAGTGACATTCACATACGCACCGGAAGACAAGTCGGTCAAGCCGGCCGTTTCGGACCTATCGTTCTCGATTGGCGAAGGCGAATGGGTGGCGCTTGTCGGACACAACGGCTCGGGCAAGTCGACAATCGCCAAATTGATGAACGGCTTATTATTCCCGCAGCAAGGAACAGTCAAAGCAATGGGACTGACAATGTCTGAAGAAAGCTTGTGGGACATCCGCTCGCAGATGGGCATGGTGTTTCAAAATCCAGACAACCAATTCGTCGGGGCAACGGTGCAGGATGATGTAGCGTTCGCGCTCGAAAACAACGGCGTTCCTCACGAAGAAATGGTCGTGCGTGTCCGTGAATCTTTGCAGCAAGTGAAGATGGCGGACTATCTCGATCATGAACCGCATCACCTATCGGGCGGGCAAAAGCAGCGTGTGGCGATTGCCGGGGCACTTGCTTTGCGCCCCCGCCTGCTCATTTTGGATGAAGCTACATCGATGCTCGACCCTCAAGGGCGCCGGGAAGTGATCGAGACAATCCGCGAATTGCGTGAAGCAACAGGCCTGACTGTGCTGTCGATTACCCATGACCTTGAGGAAGCGGCACTCGCTGACCGTGTGCTGGTGATGAATGCCGGGCATAAACAAATGGAAGGCACTCCCGATGAAGTGTTTTCCTCGGGTGAAGAGCTGACCGAAATGGGGCTGGACTTGCCGTTTGCGATGCGGATGGCCGGTTTACTGAAACAAGCCGGAGTGCCGATGACCGGTGAATCTATGACAGAACATGAGCTGGTGGAGGAATTATGGACATATTACTCAAGCAAGTAGGATATAGCTACGCGAAAGATACCCCTTTTGAAAAGCGGGCGCTGACGGATGTCACGCTGCACATACCATCGGGCTCTTACACAGCGATCATCGGGCACACGGGTTCCGGGAAATCGACCGTGCTGCAGCATTTGAATGCCTTATTGCAGCCGACTGAAGGCAGTGTACTGATCGGCGAGCGGAAAATCGAGGCAGGGACGAAAGCGAAGAACTTGAGGGATGTGCGGAAAAAAGTCGGCATCGTCTTCCAATTCCCGGAGCAGCAGCTATTCGATGAAACGGTCCTGAAAGACATCATGTTCGGCCCGCTGAATTTCGGTGTACCCGAAGAGGAGGCCCGCAGACGGGCAATCGCTTTGGTCGAACAGCTTGGGCTTCCGGAAGGCGTGCTGGAGAAATCGCCTTTTGACTTATCCGGGGGGCAGATGCGCCGCGTCGCGATAGCAGGAGTCTTGGCGATGGAGCCGGATGTTTTGGTGCTGGATGAACCGACAGCAGGACTCGATCCGCGAGGACGCCGGGAAATCATGGATCTGTTTTACCGCCTGCATCAAGAGAAAGGCTTAACGACTGTGCTTGTGACCCACAGCATGGAAGATGCGGCGCGTTATGCGGATACGCTGGCCATCATGCATGGCGGCAAATGCGTCGCCACAGGTGATGTGCGGGACGTCTTCGCCAATGAAGAGCAACTCGGCGATTACCGGCTGGAGCCGCCGCGCACCGTGCGCATGCAGCGGGAGTTTGAAGAGAAAACCGGCTTGACACTCGATGAACTTGCGCTGACTGAAGAAGCGCTGGCACGTTCCATTGCGCAAGCGCTCAAGGAAGGGCGTGAGCCGAAATGATGGAGAAAATGATTTTTGGGCGCTTTATTCCAGGAGATTCGATCGTCCACCGGCTGGACCCAAGAGCAAAAATCCTGTTCGTCTTTTTGTTTATTGCGATCGTTTTTATCGCGAATAATGCCATTACCTATGCGATTTTGCTTGGATTTACCTTGCTCTCCGTATTTTTATCGAAAATTCGGTTGTATTTCTTGATTAACGGCTTGAAACCCGTCTTTATTTTAATGGCCTTCACCTTTTTCCTGCATTTATTCTTTACCGAAGGCGGGGCAGTGCTCTTCAGTTTCGGTTTTGTGGATGTCTATGAAGAAGGATTGCGGCAAGGGATATTCATCTCGATCCGGTTCCTGGTGTTGGTGTTCATGACGAGCATACTCACCTTGACCACTTCTCCGATTTCGATCACGGATGGCATCGAGGTGCTGCTCGGGCCATTCAAGCGCGTCAAACTGCCGGTCCACGAATTGGCGTTGATGATGTCCATTTCACTCAGATTCATCCCGACCTTGATGGATGAAACCGGAAAGATCTTGAAAGCCCAAATGGCACGCGGCTCGGATATCGGCTCAGGGCCCATCAAAGAACGCATTAAAGCCGTTGTGCCGCTATTGATCCCCTTGTTTGTCAGTGCCTTTAAACGGGCGGAAGATCTAGCGACCGCCATGGAAGTGAGGGGCTACCGCGGGGGAGAAGGGCGTACACGCTACCGCCAGCTCAACTGGCGCTTCATGGATACGCTAAGCCTATTGCTGCTCATTGGATTTGCCGGATTGCTCTGGTATTTCCGCACTTGATCAAAAGATACGGCGATTCACCTGAGTTTATGCTTGTGAATAAATTGCCGGATGATTCACTGAAGCTTTATCTTTCAAGCCCGCAAAAAGTGCGAGCCTGAAAGGTGAAAGCTGCATTAAAAGGAGAGACCTCATGAAACGAATGAAAGCGACGATCGCCTATGACGGCAGCGGATTTGCAGGCTACCAAATCCAGCTGAAAACCCGCACCGTTCAACTGGAGCTCTTGCGCGCGTTGAAAGAATTGCATAAAGGCGAACGGGTCGAAGTGGTGGCGAGCGGACGGACGGATTCCGGGGTGCATGCCACTGGGCAAGTGATTCATTTCGACACCCCGTTCTCCATGCCGAAAGAGTCCTGGGTGCGTGCGCTCAATGTGCGCCTGCCCCAGGACATCCAAGTCTATGATATCGAAGAAGCGGATGTGGATTTCCATGCCCGCTACCACGCAAAAGGGAAAATTTACCGTTATAAATGGAACCGCAGCAAACTCATCAACCCATTCAGCCGCAACCATCTCGTCCATGTACCGCAGCAAATCGATGTGGCACGCATGGAAAAAGCGGCCCAAGCGTTTATCGGCACGCATGATTTTTCAAGTTTTTGCGCGGCAAACACCAATGTCGTCGATAAAGTAAGAACGATCTGGAGAATTGATTTTGAAGAGCATGGCGAGGAATTGCATATGGTCATCGAAGGATCCGGTTTCCTCTATAATATGGTGCGCATTATTGCAGGCACTTTGCTCGAAGTCGGGTTAAATAGAAGAGAACCGGAAGAACTGGCCGAAATCATTGCCGCCTGTGACCGCGACGCTGCCGGCAAAACCGCCGCAGCACACGGTTTATACTTGGAAAAAGTGCATTACTGAAGGCGAAGCAACTTTTCCAGGTGTTTTTCTAAATATCCTTGACTTAAAGCGTAATCCGTTATATGATGATGTATGGTATTTTCATTACCCCCACGATATGCCCCGGAAGGTTATTTGTGTTAAGGGATAAGGAAAACACGGAACAACGGAACCAACATGGAACACTTGGAACTGAATTCTAAAAAAAAAGAGACGATTCATTAGGAGGACAATATACATGCGTACAACATTCATGGCTAAAGGTCACGAAGTAGAGCGTAAATGGTTGGTTGTCGATGCAGAAGGGCAAACTCTTGGACGTTTGGCTTCTGAAGTCGCTTCAATCTTGCGCGGGAAATACAAACCAACATTCACACCGAACGTCGATACTGGCGATCACGTCATCATCATCAATGCTGACAAAATCCACTTGACTGGTAAAAAACTTACCGACAAAATCTACTACCGCCACACGCAATACACAGGCGGACTTAAGCAGCGCACAGCTCTTGAAATGCGCACGAAATATCCTACAAAAATGCTTGAACTAGCGATCAAAGGCATGCTTCCAAAGAACTCTTTGGGCCGCCAAACATTCAAGAAATTGCATGTATACGCTGGACCAGAGCACAACCACCAAGCACAACAGCCTGAAGCTTACACGCTTCGCGGATAATAATCAGTAAATAAGAGGAGGATACACCTTTGGCACAAGTTCAATATATCGGTACAGGTCGCCGTAAAAACTCAACAGCTCGCGTACGTTTGGTACCAGGAGATGGTACGATCACAATCAACAACCGTGACGTATCTGACTACGTTCCATACGAAACGCTTGAGCAAATCATCAAACAACCACTAGTAACTACTGAAACTCTTGGTAGCTACGATGTATTGGTAAACGTAAAAGGCGGCGGGTTCACTGGACAAGCCGGCGCAATCCGTCACGGAATCGCACGCGCTCTACTTACAGTAGACCCAGAATTCCGCGGAGCACTTAAATCTGCTGGATTCCTAACACGTGACCCACGTATGAAAGAACGTAAAAAATACGGTCTTAAAGCGGCACGTCGCGCACCTCAGTTCTCAAAACGTTAATTTTACCTTTCAAAAGCACTTTCCGGTTTTCCGGAAGGTGCTTTTTTGTGTTTTGGCGAAGCTTATAACAAACCGAAAAGGAGTGGATGGAATGAACCGCATTAATTTGATCTGCCTGGGCGTTCAGGACATGGAAAGGTCTGTGAAGTTTTACCGGGATGAACTGGGCTTTCAAACGAACGAAACGAGCGATAAACCGGATATCATTTTCTTCAATACTTCAGGCACGAAATTGGAGCTATATCCTTTAGAGGAATTGGCAAAAGACATCGACGCAGAACATCCACCGGTGAAAAGTGGATTCTCTGGAATCACCTTGGCCTATAATGCCAAATCCCGCGATGAAGTGGACCAAGTCGTGGAATTGGCCAGAAAAGCAGGAGCGGTGATCGTGAAAGAACCTGTTGATGTCTTTTGGGGAGGGTATTCGGGTTATTTCCAAGACCCTGACGGATATCACTGGGAAGTTGCATATGGCCCTGATTTCACATTTGATGCACACGACATGCTCGACTTCGACCGCAATGAATAGAGGCATAGAAGATGCCACGCAGCGAAAAGCCTGAATGGATTTAAAAACGCTTTCACTATGTTATACTGGACTGTAGCAAAAGTGATAAGGAGTGTAGTGGAATGTTAAGTGAAACACAAGTGCGAGAAGCAGTCGGAGCTCTAGAAGATCCGTTTTTACATAGAACCCTGTCGGAAACAAACGGCATCTTGTCGGTAAAAATCAAAGAAGAGAAAAAATACGTCAGTGTGAAATTGGCGATCGCCAAAACGAATACACCGGAACAAATGCAGCTTCAAATGAAAGTCGTGGACGCCATCAAGGGAGTTGGCGCTGACTCTGTCGGCATCCGCTTCGAAGAATTGCCGCCCGAAGCCTTGGCGCAGTTCCGCGGAACCGCGAACGAGTCTGAAGCACAGGATCTACTGTCTCCATTGAACAAAGTCGAATTCATTTCCATCGCCAGCGGTAAAGGCGGCGTCGGCAAATCGACCGTTTCCGTCAACTTGGCGATCGCGCTTGCGCGTGCAGGCAAAAAAGTTGGGCTCGTTGACGCAGATATCTACGGCTTCAGTGTGCCGGACATGATGGGCATCGATAAAGCGCCAGTTGTCCGGGGCGATACAATCATTCCCGTCGAGCGATTCGGCGTCAAAGTGATTTCCATGGGCTTCTTCGTCGAAGATAATATGCCTGTCGTATGGCGTGGCCCAATGCTCGGGAAAGTCTTGGATCAATTCTTCCGCGATGTGGAGTGGGGAGATCTTGACTATCTTCTATTGGACTTGCCACCAGGAACAGGGGACGTCGCACTCGATATCCATCAAATGCTTCCGGCTTCCAAAGAAATCGTTGTCACCACTCCGCACCCGACAGCTGCATTCGTTGCAGCCCGAGCAGGAGCGATGGCTTTGCAAACCAATCACGAAGTATTGGGAGTCGTCGAGAACATGTCGTGGTTTGAAAGCCAAGGATCCGGCAAAAAAGAATACATCTTCGGAAAAGGCGGCGGGGCAAAGCTTGCAGAAGAGTTACAAGCGCCATTGCTCGGACAGATTCCGCTTGGCCAGCCGGACTGGGATGAAAATGATTTCGCTCCATCTGTTTACGCAGAAAATCACCCAACCGGAAAGATTTATGGAGAGATTGCCCAACAAGTCCTCCAGCAATTCGCGAATAAAGAGAACAAGCAATAAAACATATCATCCGGAAACCGGCTTTCGGTTTCCGGATTTTTATATAGGCAGTAAAAGACTTTCAAGGTTTGTTCACAACTCCTCCTGCAGATAGAAGGGTTTGTTGATACAATCGAAAGGAACTTTAAATTAACGGAGGCAATACACGTGACTATACGAAATTGGGTTAAGTTTGCATTGACTGCATTATTGATAGGCGGAGGGATTACCGGGCTTCTCGGAATTTTCATCCGCTGGAACGATGTCTTCGCCGAAGCTGCGCAAAACGGGCAGTGGGGAGAATTCATTGCAGGTTTTGTCTGGATGATCGTCGTCGGCATGACGATGAGCTTGATTGCACAGATGGGCTTCTTCGCCTATTTGACGATTCACCAGTTCGGCCATAATATGTTCCGCTCGCTTAGGCTGTGGAATTGGGTACAGCTCTTGATCATCGCCATCGTCATCTTCGACTTGATTGTGTTCCGTTTCCTGCCGAACGTCGAGACGGGGGGGCAAGGCTTCCTTTATGGAACACTTCTATTCATTTTATTGGCGGTCTCGCTGACAACGGCGTATTTCAAAGCGAAATGGACAGCGAAGTCAGCATTCATTTCAGCGTTGTTCTTCATGATTGTCGTTACGACACTGGAATGGCTGCCGGCTTTAATGGTAAGAGCGGGTAATGTAGACAGCTGGGTAACCTTGTTGTTGTTCCCATTGCTTGCAGTGAACGCTTATCAACTTCTCGCCTTGCCGAAGTATAACGAGAAGTCTGAAGAGGACCGTTTGAAACTTGAAGCGCGCCGGGCTGCGAGAAAAGCACAGGCTGCTGAAGGAAAGAAATGATTTTTCAGAAAAGTTCCGCTTTCTGTCTTTAGGGCAGGGAGCGGGATTTTTTGTTTTAAATGACTTTTTCGTCTACAGCAAGAAACGCTTTGCCTATAGGGTTTAGAGGGTGTTTTGAATAGATTTTAAGAAGCTAAAAAGTTCTTTTGAAAAAAGTTTGGTAAATGCGTTGACATATATTTAAACATGCTTTAATATAATAAAAGTCGTCAGGAACGACAGCAAACATGAACCTTGAAAACTGAACAGCAAAACGTCAACAATACAGCCGCGAGTGATCGCGGCAAACTTACTGATCAGCTTCGGCAGATCAAGCGAATCGCGCGTCTTTCGGGACGGCGATACGCCAGCAACTATTGAGCAATCAATACTACTCTATAATGGAGAGTTTGATCCTGGCTCAGGACGAACGCTGGCGGCGTGCCTAATACATGCAAGTCGAGCGGAACCATTGGAGCTTGCTCCTTTGGTTTAGCGGCGGACGGGTGAGTAACACGTGGGCAACCTGCCCTGCAGATCGGGATAACTCCGGGAAACCGGTGCTAATACCGAATAGTTTGCGGCCCTCATGAGGCTGCACGGAAAGACGGTTTCGGCTGTCACTGCAGGATGGGCCCGCGGCGCATTAGCTAGTTGGTGAGGTAACGGCTCACCAAGGCCACGATGCGTAGCCGACCTGAGAGGGTGATCGGCCACACTGGGACTGAGACACGGCCCAGACTCCTACGGGAGGCAGCAGTAGGGAATCTTCCGCAATGGACGAAAGTCTGACGGAGCAACGCCGCGTGAGTGAAGAAGGTTTTCGGATCGTAAAACTCTGTTGTGAGGGAAGAACAAGTACCAAGTAACTACTGGTACCTTGACGGTACCTCACCAGAAAGCCACGGCTAACTACGTGCCAGCAGCCGCGGTAATACGCTAGGTGGCAAGCGTTGTCCGGAATTATTGGGCGTAAAGCGCGCAGGCGGTCCTTAAGTCTGATGTGAAAGCCCACGGCTCAACCGTGGAGGGTCATTGGAAACTGGGGACTTGAGTGCAGAAGAGGAAAGTGGAATTCCACGTGTAGCGGTGAAATGCGTAGAGATGTGGAGGAACACCAGTGGCGAAGGCGACTTTCTGGTCTGTAACTGACGCTGAGGCGCGAAAGCGTGGGGAGCAAACAGGATTAGATACCCTGGTAGTCCACGCCGTAAACGATGAGTGCTAAGTGTTAGGGGTTTCCGCCCTTAGTGCTGCAGCTAACGCATTAAGCACTCCGCCTGGGGAGTACGGCCGCAAGGCTGAAACTCAAAGGAATTGACGGGGCCCGCACAAGCGGTGGAGCATGTGGTTTAATTCGAAGCAACGCGAAGAACCTTACCAGGTCTTGACATCCCGCTGACCGCCTAGGAGACTAGGCTTTCCCTTCGGGGACAGCGGTGACAGGTGGTGCATGGTTGTCGTCAGCTCGTGTCGTGAGATGTTGGGTTAAGTCCCGCAACGAGCGCAACCCTTGATCTTAGTTGCCAGCATTCAGTTGGGCACTCTAAGGTGACTGCCGGTGACAAACCGGAGGAAGGTGGGGATGACGTCAAATCATCATGCCCCTTATGACCTGGGCTACACACGTGCTACAATGGACGGTACAAAGGGCTGCAAACCCGCGAGGGAGCCAATCCCAGAAAACCGTTCTCAGTTCGGATTGCAGGCTGCAACTCGCCTGCATGAAGCCGGAATCGCTAGTAATCGCGGATCAGCATGCCGCGGTGAATACGTTCCCGGGCCTTGTACACACCGCCCGTCACACCACGAGAGTTTGTAACACCCGAAGTCGGTGGGGTAACCCTTACGGGAGCCAGCCGCCGAAGGTGGGACAGATGATTGGGGTGAAGTCGTAACAAGGTAGCCGTATCGGAAGGTGCGGCTGGATCACCTCCTTTCTAAGATATATATCGGAACCGAATTCTCACGAATCGGGGTTGACGTTTGCGTTCAGTTTTGAAGGTTCACTCCGCAAGGATTGACTTTCGAACTTGTTCTTTGAAAACTGGATAGATCGACATTGATTAAGAAACAAGCATCAAGTAGCGTGATCGCTTTGCGATCAACTTATTTTTGACCATTCAGTGGTTAAGTTAATAAGGGCGCACGGTGGATGCCTTGGCACTAGGAGCCGAAGAAGGACGGCACTAACACCGATATGCCTCGGGGAGCTGTAAGTGAGCTGTGATCCGGGATTTCCGAATGGGAAACCCACTGTTCGTAATGGGGCAGCATCCATGTGTGAGATACATAGCACATGAGAAGGCAGACTCAGGGAACTGAAACATCTAAGTACCTGAAGGAAGAGAAAGCAAATGCGATTCCCAAGTAGCGGCAGCGAAACGGGATCAGCCCAAACCAGAAGGCTTGCCTTCTGGGGTTGTAGGACACTCTATGCGGAGTTACAAAGGAATGGATTAAGCGAAGCGACCTGGAACGGTCCCCAAGACAGGGTAATAGCCCCGTAGCTGAAAGTTCATTCCCTCCAGAGTGGATCCTGAGTACGGCGGAACACGAGAAATTCCGTCGGAATCCGGGAGGACCATCTCCCAAGGCTAAATACTCCCTAGTGACCGATAGTGAACCAGTACCGTGAGGGAAAGGTGAAAAGCACCCGGAAGGGGTGAAATAGATCCTGAAACCGTGTGCCTACAAGTAGTTAGAGCCCGTTAATGGGTGATGGCGTGCCTTTGTAGAATGAACCGGCGAGTTACGATTGCATGCAAGGTTAAGGTGAGAAGCCGGAGCCGCAGCGAAAGCGAGTCTGAATAGGGCGAATAGTATGCAGTTGTAGACCGAAACCAGGTGATCTACCCATGTCCAGGGTGAAGCTAAGGTAACACTTACTGTGGAGGCCCGAACCCACGCACGTTGAAAAGTGCGGGGATGACCTGTGGGTAGGGGAGAAATTCCAATCAAACCTGGAGATAGCTGGTTCTCTCCCGAAATAGCTTTAGGGCAGCCTCAAGATAGAGTTTCCTGGAGGTAGAGCTACTGTTTGGACTAGGGGCCCACCGGTTACCAATTCAGACAAACTCGAATGCCATAAAATTTTGCTTGGGAGTGAGGGCATGGGTGATAAGATCCATGTCCAAGAGGAAACAGCCCAGACCACCAGCTAAGGTCCCCAAATATATGTTAAGTTGAAAGGATGTGAAACTGCTTAGACAACCAGGATGTTGGCTTGGAAGCAGCCATTCATTTAAAGAGTGCGTAACAGCTCACTAGTCGAGCGGTTTTGCATGGATAATAATCGGGCATAAACATATTACCGAAGCTATGGATTTGTTATTAAATTAATTAAGTGGTAGGGGAGCGTTCTATTTGCGTTGAAGTCAGACTGGAAGGACTGGTGGGCGCGGATAGAAAAGAAAATGTAGGCATAAGTAACGAAATAAAGGGTGAGAATCCCCTCACCGAAAGCCTAAGGTTTCCTCAGCGATGCTAATCAGCTCAGGGTTAGTCGGGACCTAAGGCGAGGCCGAAGGCGTAGTCGATGGATAACAGGTTAATATTCCTACCACCTTCTTATAATTGCGATGGGGGACGCAGTAAGGAAAGCACCGCGAACTGACGGAATAGTTCGTTGAAACATGTAGCTATTGGAACAGTAGGTAAATCCGTTTCTATATGATCAAGGTGAAATGTGATGTACAACAAATCTTTGCGTTGATAGTGTGATTAAAGGCTTCCAAGAAAAACCTCTAAGAGGCAGATTATAAGAACCCGTACCGTAAACCGACACAGGTAGTTGGGATGAGAATTCTAAGGTGAGCGAGTGATTCATGGCTAAGGAACTAGGCAAAATCGACCCGTAACTTCGGGAGAAGGGTCGCCCATCTTCGGATGGGCCGCAGTGAAAAGGTCCAGGCGACTGTTTATCAAAACACAGGGCTTTGCTAAATTGAAAGATGA
>NZ_CP025135.1:3167500-3378540 GCF_002833405.1 Planococcus sp. MB-3u-03
GAGCAACGTTCGGCTAAAGTTCCGGTTTCATCTTTTCTTCTAGGATTAAAATCATGATTTTTAAAAATACTGACATTTAATAGGTGATCAAATCTATGGGAATAGCTCCTCTAATTTTCACCTAAATCCGTTCGTAAAAGTACACATATACAGACAAAAAGGGAGAAAAGAGTCTGATTCCAGTACTTCTTTTCTCCCTTGATATTGGAATGACTTCTAATAAGTTCGGATATCTAACCCTATATCTTTTGAGATTCAAGCTTCAAAAGCATACAGAACAGCATTCTGAATGCATCATTTTTTCTAATGAAAATAGTTTGAAATGATTTTCTGGTGAAGTCAGTAAAATCCAGGAACTGAATGTAACTTAATTAGACATAAGTTACATTCAGATTTAAATTTTAACAACAAAAATGCCTCTCAAAAGGCATTTTCAGCGATATTTATGACCATTTTCTTCATCGTCTACCCATTGTTTATTCTTTAAGTCATACGATGTGCCTTCGTCGTGAAAAACAAAGTATGATGGCAAATCAATGAAGCCCACCTGCGGTTTCCCAGCATTGACGGAACCAATCTGCAAATACCTGTTGTTCTTGTGGAACTAACGTTTCCTCATTCTGCTCGTAAAAGTCAAAAATGCCTCCAGCTGATCATCATTTACCTGATAATATTCTACTTCTGGCAGGACCTCTTCACTTCCAGCAAAACTGTTTGGTCATTTCCTTCGTTGAAAACTTCGTTGGCGTCTTTATCCATGGAGAACATGGTTATGGATAGTTCGAACCTGGTAGGTTCAATAGATGGGGTGAAATCTAAAAGGTCTATGTCAGAAGAAAAATTGTATGTAAAAATTCTTTTCATATTTGAAACCACTAAAGGAGATTCTTTCTCCAAGTTGGCTTTGATAGAACTGATATACTCATCGACCGAAAACATAAATAAACCTCCTTAAAATTGTTTAAAAGCATTGATTATGACATTGATTTACCGATTTAAACTACTAAATATCATAACACCAATAATTGGAACTTAACTACTTATTTTATAAATATTTCAACTCTTTTAAAGGTATTAATCTCCGATAAATGAATGTAACTTAATTGCTAATAAGTTACATTCGTTTTCATATTCTAAATGGTAAAGATAGAGACTCTTCTTCCATCTCTCAATCATAGACAGCAGTCTTTTCAATAATTCGAGCACATCATTTCTACAAAATACTAGACGTTCACGCCCGCCTAACACTTTTTTGTTGGAAGAATGGACGAATTCCCCAGTCAGTTCCAGCTTTTCAGGGGAATTCGTAAATAAAGAGAGCCATGCCGTAAAGATACTTTTCATAGTTGCTGCTGACGTTTGATCAAAAAGGGTCACCCCATAATAATTTATTCCTGTGTTTTCTTTCGTCATCGATATTGCTGGATTTTTACATGGAATCCAGTTCAAAGAATCGGCTATGTATTGAATCAAATCGTCTGGTATATCTATAGAGTCAATAATGTCTATATTTTGTTCAATGCGCTTCATCAATTCTGGTTAGGCCACTGTATTGGGCACTAAGAAAAATTCATGTTCTAGGCTCATCTTTTTTCCCTCCTTAAGCTTTCAGTTTCTGGGGTTTTGAATGTAACTTAATTCACATTAAGTTACATTCAGATTCAACAAAACGACTGCAGGTAATTGTTGAATACCTAAAACAAAGCCACTCCAAAGCAAATTCTCTTTTTGAAAAGTATTTTTTATATCCCTGTAGGTCTTCTAACATCCCATTCCCAAAACTTAGAGCCTTGAGCGATAATCAACTTTTCAAGCCAATCTTCGAATGTCATTCCAATGGATATATCGTCATCGAAATCATTTCCTGTTTCGAACCAGCTTAAATACCCGCCCTCTATATGCTGATTCGTAACGATAAGAAAAGAACCATCGTAGCCCATGGCTACTGGATACCAGTTTTCGGGGAAGTCATCAGCGTAATACGATCTATGTTCTAAAATTTGTTCTATCGTGTAAAGTTCTATCCCATTATTTCCACCGTCTTTAGTGGAAAAGAGGCGTCCACCGTGATGCAGTCGTAAAAATTCTTCATAATCTTGCGGTAGCTTAAATGGAAAATGCTCGATTTCTTTTTTTGTGGCAGGGGCATTTAGCTTCACATATACTTTTTCCAAATATCCATTCTCCTGTTGGACCCACAGAGCTTCATCCTTATCTAATCTTTTTTTCAAATTACTTATTGCTGAAGTTAATTTAGACATATACTCTTCTCCACCTCTCCGTGAGTATTCTGTATATAATATCAAGATTGTATCTGTAAAGCTTTATTAATAATTTCAAAACTTGATGTTGGCAAATCAGCAAGATAATCAATGAAATTTAGGGGATTGAATGTAACTTAACTGCACTAAAGTTACATTCAGTGTCTAGTCTTTGCCCCAAAACCTCCATTTGGATTTTGCCGGGACTTTTTTCAATTCATCCAGATCGATTTGCAGCTGCTGAACGATGGCCAAAAGCTGTTCTTCCCGTTCCTGGCTCTTTTTCAGTTCGTTTTTCATGTCCGCAAGTACTTCAGTGTGGTCTATCGGATCCTGCAATTGGTTTTTCGGTTGCTGTTCGATGAGTTGCTGCAGGTCGTTGATTTTTTGATTCTGGCCCATGAGCAATTCGACAATCTGATTGAGAGTTTGCGGAGCGACCACCAAAATCAATATCTTCTCCCCCGAACCGGTCCAGCAACTTAGCTTCAACTTCTTCAAAGTTGGTCCGTTTGATTCCTTTCACTCGCTGGTTTTGGATAGTCTGGGCGATCATCTCAATGCATTCTATCTGTTCTTCGGTATAAACCCTTTGATGATTTTGCCGGGGATCTTTTATTACTTCCCCAAGCCAATCTCTTTTTTCCCATTCCCGGAGTTGATGAGCTTCGAGATTCAGTTCTTTTACAAGCCGGCTGATCGGAATTCGCATATTCCCACTCCTTAAATTTAGCTTTATTTTATGCTTGTTTTAAGCTAAAAGAAAACATTTCAGAAGATTTATAGAATAAAAAAGAAACGATTCTTATTACTAGCACCTTCTCAACTTTTTATGGGACTTCCAAATGATAACCTCACGTCAAATTCACAATCTTAGAATATTTCTATAGGAAATTCTCCTTCCGTTGTTTGAGCCACGAAGATTTCATCGGTATGGGTGATTCCTTTCTGGCTCACGGATTTGACAAAGGACTTTATGGCTAACCTATCCATCTCTCTTGGTGTAAAAATTTTCCGTCATTTGGACCCACTCCCATTACGGTTAGGTTCCTTGTACACAAAAACCCCGTGCAATAGACTTTTTCAGTGCCTATTACACAGGGGATAGTTTATAAAAAATATTGTGCTTTTATTTTCGCATAATCCAACCCGTTCGCGCTCCATATACCTTCTCGAAAATATAGGTTATACTTCCAAACTTGGTTTATCATCCTCATTAATTTCCGTTCGTTCAAAAACAATTTGTTGGGATTGTTCGTCCCATTTAGCTAAGATTTTATCCCCTTTTTCAATAGCACCCCCTAGAATTTCACGAGCTAATTTCGTTTCTAATTCACTACGGATTACACGTTTGAGTTCTCGGGCACCAAATTCAGGTTTGTATCCTTCTTCTGAAAAGTGACGAGCTAAAGTTTGATCGAAAGAAATAGTAATACCTTGTCTCGACACATTCTTCGCTACACGTTGTAGTTGAAGTGATACAATCTCGTTTATTTCATCCTTACTTAAAGCACTAAATACAATAATTTCATCAATCCTGTTTAAAAACTCAGGACGGAAATGACTTGCTAATACAGTCATAACCTCTTTTTTTACGTCTTCATAATCTTGTTTAGAAGAACTTTCGCTGTTTAATCGAGTACGAATAATATCTGACCCTAAATTTGACGTAGCTATAATTATCGTGTTGGTGAAATCAACAACTCTTCCTTTTCCATCAGTAAGTCTTCCATCATCGAAAACTTGAAGTAAGATATTGTACACGTCAGGATGAGCCTTTTCAATTTCGTCTAACAATATCACACTGTAAGGTGAACGTCGTACTTTTTCAGTGAGCTGACCGCCTTCATCATACCCCACATACCCAGGAGGAGCGCCTACAAGACGCGCCACTGAATGCCGTTCTCCGTATTCTGACATATCAATTCGTAATAATGCATTCTCATCTCCATAAATAACTTCCGATAAAGCCTTTGCAAGCTCGGTCTTACCTACCCCGGTTGGTCCTAAGAAAAGAAAAGTAGCAACAGGCTTATTTTCTTCACGTAATCCAGAACGAGACAAACGAACTGCATCTGAAACAGCGCTTACTGCCTCTTCTTGACCTACTAAGCGCTGATGTAGTTGTTCTTCCAATCGTAATAGTTTGTCTTTTTCTTCTGTTGTTAGTTCGTTCACTGGAATGCCAGTCAAACGTGAAACCACATGAGCAATATGTTCAGGTTTTACCTCTGTACTCCCTGAGCCTCTTTCGACTTCCCATTCTTCTGTTATTTTCTTTAACTCACTTTCTTTTCCTTCAATCACTTTTGTAAGCTCGCCCGCTTTATCGTACTGCTTTCTATTTGCAACGTAATCTCGTTCTCTTCGAAGTTGCTGCAATTCAGCTTCGATTTCTTGAATTTCCGCAGGTCGTGAAGTGGCAATCAGTTTAACTCTAGCTGCCGCTTGATCAAGAAGGTCAATGGCTTTATCAGGTAAAAAACGAGAAGGAATATATCGATCCGATAACTCTACTGCAGAAATAATAGCTTCTTCGGTTATAGTCACCTTATGATACGCTTCAAAAGTATCGCGCAAACCTCTTAAAATCATAATCGTTTGCTCTGGAGTCGTCTCATGAATAATAACCGGTTGAAATCTTCTTTCTAAAGCTGCATCTGTTTCAATGTGCTTTTGATATTCGTTCAGAGTAGTCGCGCCAATGAGATTCAACTCTCCTCTAGCAAGCATTGGTTTGAAAACGTTAGCTATGTCTAGACCGCCTTCCCCCCCACCTTGTCCAGCTCCTACAATCGTATGGACTTCATCAATGAACATAATTAAATCATCTTTATTTTCAGAAATTTCCTTCAACACTTTTTGAGTACGTTCTTCAAACTCTCCTCTGTATTTTGATCCAGCAACCATAGCGTTAATATCTAACTCCACTAATCGCTTGTCTTTTAAACCTTCAGGTACTTCACCATCAACAATTCGTTGTGCTAACCCTTCTACAATAGCAGTTTTACCAACCCCTGGATCACCAATCAGTACTGGGTTATTTTTTCTACGTCTAGCTAATATCTCTATTGTGGTTTCCACTTCTTCAGCACGACCGATGACCGGATCTAACTTCCCTTCTTTAGCCATCTTAGTAAGATCTCGCGAAAACTTTTCCAGTTCAGGGGTGTTACTCACATTGGATAGACTCCCTTCGTTTTCACCGTTGCCGACAACCCTACTCACTTGCTGTCTTATAGACTGAGGCGTCAAACCATATTTGCGAAGGAGGTTTGCAGCCAGCCCCTCTCCCTCTTCAGATAAACCTATCAAAAAGTGTTCAGGCCCTACATAAGCGTGTCCTAAATCATTTGAAGCAGCAAAAGCGCGACTTAAAGCGTCTTTTACTCGCGGTGACACGCCAATCTCACCTTCATTCAACCTCTCTCCACGTTTAGCTTCAGCTTCAATTTGTCTCTTCAAATCATCCACTTTAATTTTAAATTGGTTAAATACACTTTGAACAACCTCACTATCTGTCAACGCCAACAACAAGTGCTCGGTATCTATTTCGGGTCTGTTATATTCAGATGCATATTGCCCCGCTTTTTGAAGCATTTCTTCCGCATTCTCACTCAATCGGCTAGTTAAAGCACTACCACGCTTACGTTTTGCCACTTCACTCGTTGTTTCATCATAAAAACTTTCTTCACTAACTTCTTCATCTACATTAAAAAATGGCAGTTTGCTCGAAAAAAAGTTGTCGAGCATGGTGCCACGTAGTCCAAATAACGATTCCATAGGAGAAATATTTAATCCATTGCGTTGTAAAACTTCGTGATAATGACCTTCACATAACTGCATAGTTCGTAACTGCCCATTCAAGTTTGCTTGGACTCTTGCTGATGCTGGTTTTCCACAAATATCACATCTACCCGTCGCCATATTTTCTTCCTCCTCCATCAATCGAATTGTTAAAGTATATATAGTTTACCCAAAATTCAGTTAATAAAAACATGGTATTTATAATAATATATTGGTTTTCTACAATTATTGCATACAGCCACTTAATAGAACCACCAGTGCCAAATTTTAGAACCACTACGGACAAAAAATAGAACCACTTAAGACATGAGAGAACCACTCCTATATAATTAGTTTTCGGAATATTCCGTAAATTGATTGTGTAGGAGGTTTTTTATGATCAAATATCGAGAGATTCTCCGGCTAGATGCTCAGGAGGCATCCAAACGGGGAATCGCAGCCAGCTGTAAGTGTTCAAGGAGCACGATTAATGATGTGCTGGAGCAAGCAGAAAAGAAAGGGATTTCCTGGCCTCTACCAGAGGGGTTAGGAGACAGAGAGCTTCAAAAGCTTCTATTCCCGGAGAAGCATGTTAAAGACGAAAGACACTTACCTGACATGGACTACGTCCATAAAGAAATGGCGAAAACAGGCGTTACACTCTCACTCCTCTGGCACGAATACGTAATCGTCTGCCGGAACGGGAATCAGATTCCCTACAGCTATCGCCAGTTCTGCCGGGAATACACGAAGTTCGTCACCACAACCAAAGCGACCATGCGCATTAAACGAAAACCGGCTGAAACCCTGGAAGTCGATTGGGCCGGCACTTCGATGAGCGTAAGAGATCAAACAACAGGTGAAGTACATGAGGTGTCACTTTTTGCGGCCACCCTGTCCTGCAGTGGCTATTCGTATGTCGAAGGGTTCTATTCCATGAACTCACTTCATTGGATTACCGGACATATTCATGCATTTGAATTCTTTGGGGGCGTCACACAGACGATCGTGCCCGATAATTTGAAAACGGGAGTCGAAAAGCCTTCTTATAGCGATCCCGTGATCAACCGGACTTATCAAGAATTGGCCGAGCATTATCACACCGTTGTCATCCCGGCACGAGTCAGAAAACCCAAGGACAAGCCCAGTGTCGAAGGAACCGTCGGTACCATCACCACCTGGATTATCGCTTCACTGAGAAATCAGGTGTTCTTTTCGCTGCAGGAGCTGAATGAAGCCGTTCGGCTTAAGCTGAAGGAATTCAATGAGAAAGAGTTTCAAAAGAAAAAAGGAAGCCGGCTCACTGCCTTCTTGGAAGAGGAGAAGTTTGCGCTTCTCCCGCTGCCTGCTTCCCGGTACGAAATGGCTCAATGGAAGAAAGCCACTTTACAACCAGATTATCATATTGAGGAAGACAAGATGTATTATTCAGTGCCTTACGAATACATTAAACACGTGGTGGAAATACGGGTGACCCGAACAATGGTCGAAGTGTTTTTCAACAACTTCCGAATTGCCTCTCACAAGCGATTGTTCGGTAAAGAAGGGCAAACGTCTTCGCTTTTCGAACATCTGCCAGCCAAGCACCAGCAGTTTCTTACATTTACACCGGCGCATTTCATTGAATGGGGAGAGTCCATCGGACCCTCTACGGAAAAAGCCGTCCGTACGATTCTAGCCAATGGAACCAATGAAAAGCAGGCACTCAAGCTCTGCTTAGGGCTCTCAAAACTTGTTGCCCAGTATAGTGAACGCGAACTTGAGGTGGCTTGCGAGAAGTCATTGGCCTTCTCTCCGAGAGTGAGCTTGAATACGGTCAAAACGATTCTCAAAACAGAGCGTGACATCAAAACGACGACTCAGTCGAACAAGAAAACTGTCAGCCTTTCAAAAGAGCATGGATTTGTCAGAGGGGCAGACTATTACGGGAGGAAAGATCAATGACCATTGAATCTACAATCACCAAACTAAACGAAATGCGCCTGAGCGCGATAGCCGAAACGTATTATAAGCAAATGAACGATCCTCAATACCGGGAACTGTCTTTCGAAGATCGCTTCAATTTATTGATTGACAGCGAGTACATCCGCCGGAAGAACAGCAAATTGGAACGGCTGATCCGTACAGCGAATTTGCGTATGCCAGATGCTTGCATCGAAGACATCCATTACTTCGAAGACAGGAAGCTGGATCGCACCACTATCTTGCGTTTAGCCAGCTGCAATTACATCGGCGAAAAACAGAACGTCATTTTAAAAGGGGCATCTGGAAACGGCAAATCTTATTTAGCATGTGCGCTTGGCGTCAGTGCTTGCCGAAACGGCTATACGGCCAAATACATGCGCCTGCCAGAATTACTGGATGAATTGGCGCTGGCACGATTAAATGGGACGTACCAAAAAACCATGAAAGCTTACCGGAAGGTAAACTTATTAATTTTAGACGAGTGGCTGCTTGTCTCCTTGACTGAGCATGAAGCGCGAGATGTACTGGAAATCGTTGAATCAAGATACCAGAATGCCTCCACCATTTTCTGTTCTCAGTTTGAACCTAGCGGTTGGTATGAACAGATTGGGGAAGCGACGCTCGCCGATGCCATCCTCGATCGGGTCATCCATAGTTCGCATTCTCTTTTTATTGATGGCAAGATTTCCATGCGTGAAAGACTCGGGATTCAGTCATAAGGATAAGAAGCCGCCCGCGAGCGGTCTTCTTATTCTTATGACTGGTTCTCACATGTCCGAAGTGGTTCTAGATTTTGTCCGAGGTGGTTCTATTTTATGGCACGAGTGGTTCTCGAGCTTGTCCTTCTTCATACTACCAGTAGGAATCCAGACTAGAAGAAGAGGAGCAGCTCTAATCAAGCTGTTCCTCTTCTGTTTTTCTTTTAAAAAGAATTTTGAATAGCTGAATTTATTTAGTGGCAACTATAGAATATCCGGAACCGAAAATTATGTTCGTTAAATTAAGATTTTGCGAACATATAAAATCAAAAGAAAGGAAGCTAACTCATGCTGATGAGTTAACTCCCTCTTAGATATGCTTCCATCTAAATATACTTACTCTCGATAAAAATCAAGCAGTTGTAATTGCGTTTACTGCTAAAATGGCATCTGCAATTTGTTCCGGTGTAAGTTCGGATTCATGTTATGCGATGTTTCTCCTGCCACGGTGGCCAGTTCTCCAATTTTAAGTAAATCTTCATAGGGCGCATTTTCTAAATGAAGATCTTTCAGAGTTGTTGGCAACTCAATTTCTTTAAAGAAGTCTGCATAACGTAAGATATCAGATTCTGCGTATCCTTCTAGTACTAACTGAGTCAAGACACCATAGGGCTTTTTGGCCATGAGTCAACTTGTGGATTTCTCCTTCAAGTGCAGTAAAGCCATTATGGATAGCATGTGCTGACGCTAATCCGCCATTCTCGAATCCTAGTCCTGATAATAAGGTGTTCGCTTCGATAATTGCTTCGACTTGCGGTGTGACAAGCCCTTGTTTCGCAGCTCTGTATGCAGCAATACCTTGATCGAACAGCACTTCTTCAGCTTTTTCCGCAATAGCCTGTCCAGCAAGAGTTGCCTCCCGCCAGCCATGGTATTTGAATTTCGTTTCAATGAAGCTCGGGTTTCAACAAACGTGGCCATCGCATCTCCCATACCTGAAGCCAAAAGAAACACCGGCGCATTGACGATTACTTTTGAGTCGACCAAAACCAAATCCGGATTTTGGTATAGAATTTATATCCTTCAAATACTCCATCGTCAGAATAAATTACGGATAGCGCACTGGTTGGTGCATCTGTAGATGCAGTTGTAGGAGCAACCACGACAGCAATTCAAGCGCATCCCCAACGGCTTTTGCCGTATCTATCGTTTTTCCACCGCCTAACCCGATGACAACATCAGCTTTTTGTCTTTCCCTATCTTAGTCAGACGCTCAATTTCTGTATTGAAGCTTCTCCGGTAAATTCTTCATAAATATAAGAAGTATTGGATGCTTGGAAGCTTTCCTCAACTGTACTTCCAGTTATTCCCAAACCGTACTATCGGATAAAACAAAGGGCGTTACTCCAATTTTAGCAACTTCTTCACCAAGCAGACTTAGAACACCAGCACCTTGAATATATTTTTGGTGAAATAAAATTTTCTTTGCATTAATAATTGCTCCCTTCTCTTGAAAAATCGTTTTACTTTAAATAGTGACGTATTGGATTCTTTTCCTGCAACTTCTAAATTACAGGTATCTTCCAGTTAAACTTAACGCTTTCCACGACTTGTTGTCAACGAAGCCGGCTTTTGCCATTTTGATAAAATCTATCGAAAAGAATTCTCTTATTCAACAAAATTTAAAGGGCAATTTAAAATAGAATAGCACTCTAGAAGTCATTTAGAATTTATGAAAATATCTTTCGGTTCTAGTTAATTCCTGGCTTTGTATATGAACAACTTGCCGTGCTCTAATCCATAACCATAAAAATGATGCTTTATCAAGCAAAAGAAAAGGATGATATTAACCTGCCCTCCTTCCGATAAGCCCTCATATGTAAACCGTTCTTCACTCAATTTCCATCTTCGATTAAATAAAAGGCTATAAGAAGTTGACATCTTCCAGATATAATGTAATATATAAATTGCATATGTTAGATATATTGCAAAAGAGCAGGTGGATCAATGAAAAATAATGTGAAAATAACTCGGATGAAACTATCCATCACTCAAGAACAGTTAGCCAACAGAGTTGGAGCAACAAGGCAAACAATCGGATTAATTGAAAAGGACAATATAACCCCAGCCTTCATCTTTGTGTCTATCGCAAAAGAACTGGGCAAAACCTTGACGAATTATTTTGGGAGGTCGAGTAATCATGAAATCTTGGATATCCTTTTTATTACCAGATGACGAATACAAAAGAAAAAGTTGTTGCATTTCCTCTCGGAAGGGGCAATCATCCTTTTCTTATCCCTTCTTGTCACACTCATTAGCAGCAGGTTCATTAACTTTGACACAGAAACAGTTCTCTTTCTGCACGTTGTTCTGTTCGTGATTTACGTTTTAGGAAGATATATCATATCGGGCATCGAATTTACGAATATTGCAACTGAACAGGAATATAAAAAGAATTAAAAGTGATTGTTGTGAAATCAGCCGGATTTACGGCTATGTTTATTTTAGTATATCCATTCATAAGTGGGTTGCCAGCCAGTATCAGTGAATGGCTTGGAACTTTAGGTTTCTCAACATTGGCAGGATTGATGATGTTTTTCATTAATTTCATTTCTTTGAAGCGTTCCTATAACAGAAACAAGGAATTGATGTAAATCGGAGCGTTAGATAAAAAAGGAAGGGACTGTCCCTGAGAGTCATAATTTTCATGACCTTTTGGAGCAGTCCCTTTTTGTTTTAGTTATATGAGATACAACTGATTACTTCCGATAACCTCATGATATGTAAACCTACATCTAAATGAACCCGTTGAAAGCTTCTTCTGTATTTATCACTCCCTTTCCCTAGAGGTTTTAGTACGTCAAATATAATATTTAAACATTCATTTGAATGTTTGATTGACAATCCAGCGAAATATTTATACACTTGCATTATTCAAACGTTCATTTGAATGTTTGACTAATAGTAAAGTATTCGTTAAAGCTAGGATTCACAAAGGAGTTGGTAATGCTGATATCCACTATTTTTTCCGCCACTGCAGCTTATATTGCGACAAGTATTGATTACGTCATCATTTTATTGATTTTGTTTTCACAGACCAAAAAATCCGGCCAATTAAAATCCATTGTCGTCGGCCAGTATTTGGGGACAGCCCTATTGGTTGGCGTCAGTCTATTGGCTGCATCCGGCCTTACCTTCGTTCCGGAACATTGGGTCGGGCTACTCGGACTCATTCCGATTTATCTGGGAATCAAAGTGTGGTTTAAAGAGGAAGGGGAAAACGACGAAGAGGATATCCTGTCCCGATTGTCTTCCGGAAATTCCAATCGTTTGTTTGTAACCGTCACAGTCATTACATTGGCGGCTGGCGGCGACAACATCGGCGTCTACATACCCTATTTTTCAACTTTGAATCCGAGTGAGACCGTTGTGATGCTTATTGTCTTTGCCGTCATGGTCGCGATTTTGTGTTACCTTAGCTACCGTTTGGCATCCGTTAAGTCGGTCTCTGAAACGTTTGAGAAATGGGAACGCTGGATTGTACCGATTGTCTTCATCGGACTTGGCATCTTAATCATGGTGGAGAACGGAACCTTTCGATTCCTTTGGAGTCTGGTGAGCTGAAATGATTTTTCACATGCTCTGTTCCTATAGAAGAAAAACTTACTGCAACCTATTTATTTGATGAAAAGAGGAAAATGAAATGAGCAAAGATACATGCGAAATTTTATGTGTGGACGAAGAAAAAGTTGTGCGAGTCCAGCAACAGCTTTCGGAACAAAACCCGCTGGAAGTCGCGAAAATTTTCAAGGCATTGTCCGACGATACGAGAATCAAAATCGCTTATGCCTTATCGCTGGAAGACACACTCTGTGTCTGTGACGTTGCGAATATCATCGGCTCTTCTACGGCGACGGCTTCCTATCACCTACGATTGCTAAAAAATATGGGATTGGCAAAATACCGCAAAGAAGGAAAATTGGTCTATTATTCGTTGGATGATGCACATGTGAAACATCTCGTGCAAGTGGCCTTCACTCACCAGAAGGAGGGTGTCAGCGTTGGTTGAGAAAGCAAAGATAGAAGAAGAAAAAACAGTCTACCGTGTGGAAGGATTTTCGTGCGCCAACTGTGCCGGGAAATTCGAGAAGAACGTCAAAAACCTTTCCGGTGTTGAGGATGCGAAAGTGAATTTCGGCGCTTCGAAAATTTCCGTTTACGGAGAAGCGACAGTCGAGGAACTGGAAAAAGCTGGCGCTTTCGAGAATTTGAAAGTGGCACCGGAAAAACCAAAACGTCAGACAGCTCCAGAAGCGAAAGTCGCAATTGAAGACAAGAATGTCTTCCGGGTGGAAGGCTTTACGTGTGCCAACTGTGCCGGGAAGTTTGAGAACAACGTCAAGCAAATTCCCGGTGTCCAAGATGCAAAAGTCAATTTCGGGGCTTCGAAGATTTCCGTTTACGGGACGGCCTCGGTTGAAGAGTTGGAAAAAGCCGGTGCTTTTGAAAACTTGAAGATCGCTCCTGAAATCACAAGCCGGCAAGCTGGTCCGAAAACCGAAACCGAAAAAACGACGGCTGCAAAAGAGAAGAAAGTGCCGTTCTACCAAAAGTACAGCGTCTTGCTCTACTCCACCCTGTTGATTGTCTTTGGGTACATTTCGCAATTCGTAAACGGCGAAGAAAACCTGATGACATCGCTCCTGTTCGTGGCAGCCATCGTCATTGGCGGGTACTCGCTCTTTAAAGTCGGCTTCCAGAACTTGATACGCCTGGATTTCGACATGAAAACCCTCATGACGGTTGCCGTCATTGGGGCAGCTATCATCGGCGAATGGGCAGAAGCTTCCATCGTGGTGATTCTCTTCGCCATCAGTGAAGCATTGGAACGCTATTCCATGGACCGGGCCCGACAATCCATCCGTTCGTTGATGGACATTGCCCCGAAAGAGGCACTGGTTCGACGAAATGGACAAGAACAGCTGATTTCGGTAGATGACATTGCCGTCGGGGATATCATGATCGTCAAACCCGGACAAAAGATTGCGATGGACGGCATGGTGGTCAACGGCTATTCGGCGGTCAATCAGGCAGCGATTACGGGTGAATCCGTGCCCGTCGGCAAAACGGTGGATGATGAAGTCTTCGCCGGCACGCTGAACGAAGAAGGCCTGCTTGAAGTCAAAGTCACCAAGCTGGTCGAAGACACGACCATTGCAAAAATCATCCATTTGGTAGAAGAAGCACAGGGCGAACGGGCCCCTTCCCAGGCATTTGTCGATAAATTCGCCAAATATTATACACCGATCATCATGGCCGTTGCCGCACTCGTCGCCATTGTCCCTCCCCTCTTGTTTGACGCCAGCTGGGAAACCTGGGTCTATCAAGGACTGGCTGTGCTAGTCGTTGGCTGTCCGTGTGCGTTGGTCATTTCGACTCCGATTTCGATTGTATCCGCTATTGGCAATGCAGCCAAAAAAGGGGTTTTGGTAAAAGGCGGCGTGTACCTGGAAGAAATGGGTGCCATCAAAGCGATTGCGTTTGACAAGACCGGCACCCTAACCAAAGGGGTTCCCGTTGTCACAGACTTTGAGGTATTGAACAAGAGCATCAATGAAAAAGAACTGCTTTCCATCGTCACAGCGCTCGAGTATCGCTCGCAGCATCCCCTTGCTTCGGCCATCATGAAAAAAGCGGACGCAGAAAACATTTCTTATTCCGATGTCTTGGTCGAGGACTTCTCTTCCATTACCGGCAAAGGGATTAAAGGAACTGTCGAAGGCATCACGTACTACATCGGCAACCCAACTCTCTTTACCGAGCTGGGTGCCGCAAGTGCGGATAAGAACTTGGAACAAAACGTCGCAGCTCTTCAAAATCAGGGCAAGACGGCGATGATCATCGGAACGGAACAAAGGATCCTGGCGGTCATTGCTGTGGCAGATGAAGTCCGTGAATCCAGCAAGGAAGTCATCCAGAAGCTGCATCAAATGGGCATCAAGAAGACGATTATGCTGACAGGCGATAACAAAGGGACCGGTCAGGCCATTGGCCAGCAGGTCGGCGTCACCGAAATCCAGGCCGAACTGATGCCGGAGGATAAATTGAATTTCATCAAACGCTTACGAGCCGAATACGGCAACGTCGCGATGGTTGGAGACGGCGTGAACGATGCTCCGGCACTTGCTGCTTCTACTGTCGGAATTGCCATGGGCGGTGCCGGAACCGATACCGCGATGGAGACCGCTGATGTGGTCTTGATGGGCGATGATTTGAGCAAACTGCCGTTCACGGTGAAATTGAGCCGGAAATCATTGAATATCATCAAAGCGAACATTGCATTCGCAATCGGCATTAAAGCGATCGCATTGCTGCTGGTTATTCCGGGTTGGTTGACGCTCTGGATTGCTATTATGTCCGATATGGGGGCTACCCTTCTGGTCGCACTCAACAGTTTACGGCTGATGCGCGTAAAAGAATAGAACGAAATACAGCGTGCACCTGAAAAGATGCACGCTGTTTTCACATTAATACTAAAGATAATTCATCAGGTTCACAGCGTTCAAGAATTAGTACCTTTCAATAGCTGGCATTAGAGTTAATAATATACTGAATGAAAAGCGTTCGTAAAAGTACACTTTTACGAACACTCCGAAATGGACTGGAAACGACCGAGTATAGCGTTCGTAAATGTATAAAATAACTTTACGAACGTTCGCTAATTCTCAAACACTTTTACGAACGCTTTTCAGTTACCATCAGAACCCCACTTCCTGACGAGCGATCTTCAGGAATTTTTTAACCAAAGAAAAACTGCCGGGAAGCTTCCCGGCAGTTTTAGCTATCTTTAGATGGAGTTTTCTCCAGTATTCGTGCGTATCGTTTTATCTTTTTCATTCAATTCGTGGAGCAATTTTTCGCCTTCAATGTCCAAATCCGGGAGAATCTTGTCGAGCCATTTTGGCAGCCACCAGATTTTGTCGCCGAACATCGACATGACGGCCGGCACGAAGATCATGCGGATCAGGAAGGCATCGACGAGGATGCCGAACGCTAAGGCAAAGCCGATTTGCTTGATCATGATGTCATCCGTGAAGATGAAGCCAGAGAATACCGAAACCATGATTAATGCCGCGGCGACGACCACTTTACTCGCCGTCTTGTAGCCGCTGACGATGGCCCCATCGCCTTTTTCACCATGTATATAGGCTTCGCGCATCGACGACACAAGGAATACTTGGTAATCCATGGCGAGCCCGTACAGGATGCCGGTGACCATAATCGGGATAAAGCTCAGCAATGGACCGCCGGTATCGATTCCGAAAAGTGATCCGAGCCAGCCCCACTGGAAGACGGCGGTTGTGGCGCCGAATGTTGCCATGATGCTCAACAGGAAACCGACCGTTGCCTTGATCGGGATCAAGATCGAACGGAAGACGACTAACAGGATAAGCAATGACAGCACGACGATAATGGCGATATAGATCGGGAACACTTCACCCAACTTCTCCGAAATGTCGATATTGACCGCCGTCAAGCCCGTCACGCCGATTTCTGCGTTGGTGTTTTCAGTGGCAGCGGTATCTGTCCGCAAACTTTCCACCAATTGTTTTGTCGCTTCATCAGTCGGCCCGTTTTCTGGGATGATGCTGATGATGGCGATTGTTCCGTCTTCATTGAAGCCGCCTGGCGATACTTCCGCTACGCCGTCAAGCTGTGAGATATTGCTGAGCAGCTGGAAATATTCCTGTGGATTTACTGCAGCTGCGTCCTGGTCTTTGGCCACGACAAGAAGCGGGCCGTTAAAACCTTCGCCGAAGCTGTCGGAAATGACGTCATAGCTCTGCCTGACAGCGGTGTCTTGATTAGCGCTTTCACCCGAAGGCATGCCGAGGTTCATTTGCGCGACCGGCACTGCGAGTGTACCGAGAATGATAATGACCAGTATGACCGCGACCCATTTCATTTTCAATAAGCCAGTAATCCATCCTTGGGCAAAGCTTTGTTTCGAGCTGTTGTTCGTTTGAGCTTTATTTCTCGTTTTGGCTGAGACGATCCGCTCACCAATCAATCCGAGCAATGCCGGGAGCAGTGTGAGCGCGACCAGCACATCGATTAACACCGTCAATGCGGCGACGATTGCCATACTGCTGAGGAACGAGATGCCGATGACCAGCAAACCGCTGAGCGCGATGATGACGGTCAAGCCGGCAAAGAATACCGCGCTGCCTGCTGTGCCGACTGCACGGGCAGCCGCTTCTTTCGCGGTCAATTGTTGTTCGGTGATCAGTTTGCGCTGTCTGTTAACAATGAACAAGGCATAATCGATGCCGACAGCAAGGCCGATCATCAAAGCGAGAACCGGTGTCAGGCTGTTGATTTCGAACATGCTCGACAAGGCGAACGTCCCGCCGACACCCACACCGACGCCGATCAATGCCACGACTAGCGGCAAGCCCGCTGCGATGAGTGAGCCGAGCGTGACGACCAGGATGACTGCTGCGATCGCGAGCCCGATGATTTCATGCGTACCGCCGATCGGGATATCGACGCCTTGCAGCGCACCCGTCGGAATGACTGTGATGGAAGAATTTTCTTGAGCGATATTTGCGGCATCCGCAAGTTCTTCGCGTTCCGCTTCACTCAAGTCTTCCGCTGTTTTGGTCAGTTGGAACTGGAATAATGCGACCGTTCCGTCCTCTGAAATTTGGATGCCCGGAACCGGCATTTCTTGAACGATGAACGGCCGGTGGTTGACTTCAGACGCCGGAAGCTGGCTCATCATCTCTTGCATTGACTGCATCTGTGCCATTGCTTCCTCGTCCTGCAGCATGTCCATTGGATTGACGACATGTTCCAAACTGTAAATTTCATTGGCTGCCATGGCTAAAGCTTGGGCATTGGCCGGATCGTCAATGGCTTCCCCTTCCGGCACTTCGAATAAATAACTGCCTTGCCCACCGGATGCGGCTGGGTATTCTTCCGCCAATTCGTCCAGCACGTCCTGTGCGGCGGTGCCGTCAATTCTTGTTTCACTGCTTGTATTCACGCCATTTGTGACGATGGCTGTGATGATGATTCCTAAAATGAGCAGCCAGCTGGCAATGAAGATCCATGGCTTGCTATAGGCTGTTTTTCCGATGCTGTAAAAAAATCTCGACACGTGTGCAACTCCGTTCTCTATTTTCGTTAGTTAAAGCCTTTTCGTAAGTGGCCAAAGACGATATCGATGTACTGGTTAAATTCGTTATCGGCTTCGTCCTGTTCCCCGTCTTCCGGCAATTTGACGGCGATGCTTTCATCGAGCACCGGCAAGATCGCACCGAATACGGCGCCGATCAGAATATGGTAATACTCTTCTGGATAATCGCTGCCGAACTCTTCGCTGATGCCGCGTTTCGCAAAATTTTGTACTTCCATCAACGCGCCTGTGACATAGAGCTTCAGCGTCGGGGAGTTGCGCGACAGTGAAATGAGCTGGTTGAGACGCCTTAGTTTGTTGATCGTGAAACTTCCGCGGATATATAACTCGATGGTATCCAAGGGCGTATACATTTCCGTGGAGAATGTGAATTGGTCGTCGCGCTCTAAATAATCATTCATCGTCAAGGAGTTGGCGATCGCTTCTTCCTTGCATGAAAAATAATTGGCGAATGTCCGGCGTGAATAGCCTGCCGTTTTAACGATATCTTCCACAACAAACCCGTCCACACCGTGCTCCACCGCTAAGTTAAAAGCAGCTTCGGCCAAGGCTTGGCGTGTCGCTATTTTTTTCATATCCCGCAAACCGCTGTCAGTCATTCTATCACCTCATTTTCAATTCTTACATGTTATACCACAAAAATTGCCCAATGTGCAATATTTCCCTTTGGGCAATTATAAAAAGACGAACCGATTGGCTGTATAATGGTTATCATCACTTGTACGAAGGAGGCCCTTATGAAAACCCATTATTATTTAGGTTGGTTTACTGATTTCTTCCCGGAGAACCTAAGCAAAGCCTTAAGGGAAGACCTTCCAGAACGGAAATCGCTCGTGATGGTCAGTTCGGATCCATCAGATGCTGAAGTGGACGGCGCTGTGGAACGTTCCTGGTTAGATCAGGCAGGCATTTCATTCGATGAATATCATTTAATCGATTCGAGTGTAGAGCAGGAAGTGGCCCATGCCTTAATCAGAAATGCCTCGGCCATTTTCCTATTGGGCGGAGATACCCTTAAGCAAAACCGGTTTTTGACGGAGGAGTACGAATTGGCAGAGCCAATCAAAACGAGCGCCGCCTTGGTCATGGGGGCCAGTGCCGGAGCGATCAATATGTCCGCCAAATGGAAATGCTCGGAACGCTTTGGATATCCTGTTGGCATGGACGTTGTTTGCGACGGCCTCGCGCTAGACCCTTTCTCCGTGCTGTCCCATTTCGACCTCGAAAACAATATGGAACTCGTACAAGAAGAACTCTCTGCCCTGTCGGATGAGATGAACGTGTATGCGTCAAATAAAGACTGTGCCTTGCGCTCAAAAGGCGGCCATATCGATATTTTAGGGGATGTCTATGTCATGTCGCGCTCAAACATCCGGAAATTAGATGAGACTTTTTAGCTTCATTGGCTGCATCAAAAGGCAAAACTAAAAACGTTCGGCAAGCAGAATTTCATGCTTGCCGAACGTTTTTTTGATTGATTTAAGCATTTTGGCAATTAACGATCGTTCTCCCTAAATGCTCCCCGTTTTTGATCGCCTCGATCGTATCAGGAATTTGTTCGAGCGAGACTTCGTCCGTCAAGGTTGTTTGGGTGATGTTCCAGTCGGCTGACATCTTGTCCCAGATGGCGCCGCGTTTTTCGATCGGCACATTGACTGAATCGATGCCAAGCAAATTGACGCCTCTTAGGATGAACGGCAGCACCGTCGCCGTCAGTTGAAGGCCAGCTGCGTTGCCGCACATGCTCATGCTACCGCCATAAGAAATTTGCGGGATGAGGACCGATGCCACATCGCCGCCGACGGTATCGAGGACATAATCGAATTTTTGCTTGTTCAATGGCTTTTTCAGTTCGCCCAGATCATCCGGGAAAATGACTTCGTTTGCGCCGAGCGATTTCGCCACGTCCACTTGATGGTCTTTGCGCACCAAGGCCGTGATATTGGTGTAGCCGATTTTGGATAGAATCTGCAGCGCGACGCTTCCGACGCCGCCAGTCGATCCTGTCACCAATAGCTCCGGATTGTTTTTTGGGTCCATACCGTTTTGTTCGAGTGCTTGGATGGACAATGCCGCCGTGAATCCTGCCGTCCCGAACACCATAGCGTCTTTCAAGCTCAAGCCGTCCGGCAAAGGCACGATCCACTCGGCCGGCACGCGGGCATATTCAGAGAACCCGCCGGTGTGGCTCATTCCCATCTCAAATCCTGTGACAATCACTTCCTGGCCTTGCTGGAATCGCCCGTCCGCTGTATGTACAACCGTTCCGCTGAAATCGATTCCGGGAATCATCGGGTAATCGCGGATGACTCCGCCTTTTTTCTGCACCGCGAGCATATCCTTGTAATTGATTGACGAATACGCCACTTTCACCAAGACGTCTCCTTGCGATAATTGGTCTTCACTGATTTGTTCCACGCCGTAGGTCACTTCATCTTCTTGCTGTTTAATGACAATCGCTTTAAATAAATCCATGAAAATCCCTCCTTGCTCTTCTCTTCCCGATTCAGTGTGGCAGCATGCATTATCTAGAGAGATCCTCTTGCACTATTTTACTGATGTGAGTAAACCCATTCTTTGACAATGATTTATTCAACAATTATATTAGACTGGTCGGTTTAATTGTTTAAAGAGGTGAATTATGTCTAAACCCAATACGAAAGTGGCGTTGATCCAGGCTGCTTCCAGATTGTTCCGCCTGCACGGCTACGAAGGGATCAGTCTTAACGATATTTTAAAAGAGATCAATATTCCTAAAGGCTCCTTGTACCATTATTTCCCTAATGGCAAAGAAGAGCTGGCTGTCGAAGCCATTCACCATACCAAAGATATTGTTTTGGCATGGATTGAAGAGTCGTTCGAACAAATCGGCGATCCTGTCAAAGCGGTGCAAGACCATATTCATCAGCTGGCCGCTCTATTGAAAGATGAGACAGAACAAGTCGGGTTTCCGATTGGAACGATTGCGGCTGAAAAATATTCGACCAATGAACCGATCAGGTCCGCGTGCCAAACGGCATTCGAAGAGTGGAGTGAACTATACTCCACTAAGTTTTTTGAAGCAGGATACAGTGAAAAGCAGGCTAAAGATTACGGAGTTTTCATTCTGGCCGCGATCGAGGGAGGCATTCTTCTTTCACTTACTACCAAAAGCGAGGAATCGCTTTTAATCATCGCCGATCAAATTCCTTTCATCTTGTCAAAAAGAGAGAATTAGAATCAGGCTTTTCAGAGAGGAATGGATAAAGATATGGCAACAATAGCAGGACAGCAACAAGAAACCATCAAAACGACCCCTATTTTAATTTCATTCTTAATCGCTGGCTTCATTGGATTGTTCAGTGAGACTGCGCTCAATATGGCATTGGGTGATTTAATCCAACAATTCGGCGTAGGGTCGTCCACCATCCAATGGCTCACGACCGGATACTTGCTGACACTCGGCATACTGGTCCCTGTGTCGGGCTTATTGCTGCAATGGTTCAGCACAAGACAGCTATTCATTGCCGCGCTGGCCTTTTCAGTGACCGGCACCTTGATCGCTGCACTGGCGCCGAGCTTCAGCATTCTCATGGTGGCTCGTGTCATCCAGGCAATCGGAACAGGCTTGCTGTTGCCGCTCATGTTCAACACGATTCTATTGATCTTCCCTATTCATCGCAGAGGGGCGATTATGGGATTGATGGGCTTGGTGATCATGTTCGCTCCGGCGATCGGGCCGACGATTTCCGGATTTTTAATTGAAAACTTAAGCTGGCATTGGATTTTCTGGGTGTCTCTTCCGTTTCTAGTGTTTGCACTAGTTTTCGGCATCATGTTCATGCAGAACGTCAGCGTGATTACAAAACCTAAGATCGACATCACTTCCATCGTGCTGTCTTCCCTTGGGTTTGGCGGGATTGTCTATGGATTCAGTACCGCTGGGGAAAGCGGCTGGGGCAGCTTCATCGTCATCGCATCTATTGCGGTTGGATTTGTCTCATTGTTCTTGTTCTCCATCCGGCAATTTAAAATGGACCAGCCAATGATCAACCTCCGCGTCTTTAAATACCCTATGTTCACACTCGGGCTCGCGGCTGTGTTTATCGCGTTCATGGTCATCCTGTCATCAGCTATTCTGCTGCCGCTGTATTTGCAGACGGGACTTGGCTTGGCAGCTGTCACAGCCGGGCTCATCCTCCTGCCGGGCGGCGTGTTAAATGGATTGATGTCACCGATTACCGGGCGGATTTACGATAAATACGGGCCGAGAGGATTGGTCATTCCCGGATTTTCCATCATCATCATTACCTTGTGGAACTTATCAGGCGTCACGACCGCCACGACCGCAGTCACAATCGTCGTCTTGAATACTCTTTTGATGGTCGGGGTTTCATTGGTGATGATGCCTGCCCAAACCAATGCGTTGAATCAATTGCCAAAAGACTTGTATCCAGATGGCACCGCTTTGATGAACACCCTTCAGCAAGTATCAGGCGCCATCGGGACAGCGGTCGCCATTACCATCATGTCATCGACACAATCGACCTATATGCAAACTGTATCCGATCCAAACAGCGCTTCCGCTATTCCCGAAGCACTGACTGCCGGCGTGCAAAATGCCTTTACATTCGGTTTGGTGCTCGCTGTGATCGGCTTGGTGATTTCTTTCTTCATCAAATCCGTCCACCTGGCCAAAGAAGAAGCACCTCAAAGAAAAGTTGTCGAAAACACTTAAAAATGAACGATCGATTCAGCTGGTTTCAATTTAGGATTTGACTTCTTTTTTATTCCAGTTATAATGAAAAACAATATCTGCATAACGAAGATTTGCCCGAGCATTTCGGAGTATAAGATCAAAAGCGATGATAAGAACGAGTACCTGTGACTGAAGCATACAGAAAGCAGCCGGTTGATGAGAGGCGCATGCGGTGTCTGGGGAAATACCTCTTTGAGCTGTGTACCGAACCTTCAGTAGGCTACACCGGAGTTGCATCCGTAATCCATGCAGAAGTATCGCTTCGGCCGTACTTTCCAAGGGAAGCTGTGCGAGCAGCTTCCGAACTAAGGTGGTAACACGCATATCCGCGTCCTTTAGGGTTTTTCCCTAGAGGGCGCTTTTTTGTATTCTTATAGATTTTGCGATATGACTATTCCAAGACAAGGAGATGTTAGCATGCGACTCAGACCCGCTGAACAAATGAAAATCATCGAAAAAGGAGCAGCCGAAATCATCGAGGAAGGCGAATTGCTCGAAAAGCTCGAACGCTCATACAATGAACAGCGCCCGCTCACCATCAAGCTTGGGCTCGATCCGTCCGCACCTGATATCCACCTTGGCCACGCAGTAGTTTTGCGCAAAATCAAGCAATTACAGGACCTCGGCCACCAGGCGGTCATTTTGATCGGCGACTTCACCGGGCGCATCGGCGATCCTTCCGGCAAAGCGAAAGGACGGACCGCGCTCAGTGACGAAGCGGTCCGGGAGAATGCGGAAACTTACTATGAACAGATCTTCAAAGTGCTCGACAAAACGAAGACAACGGTGCGCTTCAATAGCGAATGGCTGTCGAAACTGAATTTCGAGGAAGTCGGGAAGCTTGCAGCCAGCACGTCGGTCGCGCGCATGCTCGAACGCGACGATTTCCAGAACCGCTACCAAAGCCAGTCGCCGATCGGCCTCCATGAGTTTTTCTACCCGCTCATGCAAGCCTACGATTCCGTTGAACTAAAAGCGGACATCGAAATCGGCGGCACCGACCAGACCTTCAATATTTTAATGGGCCGCACGCTGCAAAAGCACATGGGCCAGGAAAACAAGTCGCCATCTTCATGCCGCTGATCGAAGGGCTCGACGGCGTTGAAAAGATGAGCAAAAGCCTGGGCAATTACATCGGCGTCAGCGAAGCGCCTGAAATCATGTTCAAAAAGGTAATGGAAGTCCCCGATCCTTTGGTCTTCAAATACTTTGAACTGACGACCGATGAGCATCCCTTGGCGATTGAATCGCTGCTCGACCGGCTTGAAGACGGCGAAAACCCGCGCAATATCAAATTGGAACTGGCGGAAATCATCACGGCGCTCTACCACGGCGAAGACGCGATGAAAGAAGCAAAACGCTACTTCGAGACCGCCTTCCAAAAGCGTGAAATCCCGGAAAATATCCCTTCGCTGCTGGTGGAAATCGGCAAGGAACGCATCGAAGAAGTCATCCCGCAGCTCGTGGAATCCGGATTTGTCCGCAGCAAAAGTGAATTTGTCCGGCTCATTGAACAAAACGGCGTATCGTTTAACGGCGACAAGCTGACACGCGAAGAACTCGACACCATCGTCCATAACGGCGACGTCCTGCAGATCGGCAAAAAGCGCTTCGTGCGTTTTGAAAAATAAGTAAAGAAAAGGAGAGTGACCGAAAGTAAAGGTTGATGTCCATTGCGACGGACGCTTTCGGGGCCACAGGATGTGGGTCATGCAGCTGGCGCGACAGGACGTCGCGTTGCCAGCTGCCAGGGCACCATGTAATTTCGTTGCTCCCACATCTGCAATGCAGATGCGTCGCAAATAAATGAACTCAGTTCCACTTCGTTCATTTATTCGCCGCCTCCATTTCCATCAGCTGTTATGAAAATAAAAATTATAAAAAAGTCAGACATAATTAAAACAGCCGGAGAAAAAGAATCTTTTTTCTCCGGCTGCTTCATTTTATATACGTATGGGACAGACCCTTTTTTACTTTATTTTTTATACTGCATATAAACAACTTGTGTCGCAAGGAAGTCTTCCATGCCGTGCTTGCCGTCCGCACCGCCGAGGCCGGATTGGCGCATGCCGGCGTGATAGCCTTGCACTGCTTCGAAGTTTTCGCGGTTGACGTAAGTCTCGCCGAACTTCATTTCATTGACGACGCGCATTGCTTCGTTCAAGTCGTCTGTATAGATAGAAGAAGACAAGCCGAAGACCGTATCGTTGGCCATTTCAATCGCTTCTTCTATTGTACTGAAGGTGGTCATCGGAAGCACCGGCCCGAAAATCTCTTCGCGCATGATATCGGAATCGTGCGTCACGTTCGTTAAAATAGTTGGCTTGTAGAAGAACCCGGCCAGATCCGCGCGTTCCCCGCCTGTCGCAACGGTCGCCCCTTGCGACACTGCATCTTTAACCATGCCTTCGACAGTTTCCAAACGGTCCTGGCTAATCAGCGGCCCCATTGTTACGTCTTTGCTTTCTCTCGGGTCGCCAAGCTTGGTCGCTTCAAATGCCTGGATAAGTTTTTGGCTGAGCTCTTCTGCCACGCTTTCATGGACATAAAGGCGCTCCGCATTCGTACACGCCTGTCCGCCATTTGCGAGTCTCGATGTGGTGATGGCTTTTGCGGCCAGGTCCAAATCTGCATGCTGTGTGACGATGGCTGGCGCTTTGCCGCCAAGTTCGAGATTGACCTTGGTGATGTTTTGCGCTGCCGCTTCCATTACTTTCGTGCCGGCTGGCAAGCTTCCTGTCATCGTGATCATTTGGACTTTTTTATGCGAAGCCATTGCGTTGCCAATCTCAGAACCGGTTCCGGTTACCACATTGTAGACGCCTTTTGGAATTTCTTCCATCGCGTCGACGATTTTCGTGAATTCCATTGCAGTATTCGGTGTTTGCTGGCTCGGTTTGATGACGATTGTGCAGCCAGTGACGAGCGCTGTCGCGACTTTCCGTGCCAGGATGAATACCGGGAAATTCCAAGGGATAATGCCTGCCACGACGCCGATCGGCTTCTTGTAGACTAAGATATTTTCATTCGGGCGGTCGCTTGGGACGATTTCCCCCTCGATGCGTCGTGCCCATTCGGACATATAATGGAAGTAATCAATCGCCAAGTCGACTTCGCCGCTTGCCAGTTCATAGTCTTTTCCTTGCTCTTCCTGCAATAAGTCGATAAATTTATCACGGTTTTCAGCGATCTTATCGCCCAGCTTGCGGACAATTTTCCCGCGTTCGATATTCGGTTTCAATTCCCAAGCCTGTTGTGCCTGATGCGCCGCTTCTACTGCCTTATCCACATCTTCTTCCGTTCCTTTAGGAATCTTAGAAATCACTTGTTCCGTTGCCGGGTTGATGATGTCGATCCATTCGTCTCCAGTAGACTTTATATATTCGCCGTTCACATACATTTGGTGAGTTTGCAAAAGATCTCCTCCTAATTTTCCAATTAGTAGGTTTTTCCCTTTATGGTTACCGGTAAACTTGGCCTTCTGCACTAACATGCTTAGACAGGCTTAAACTTTTACACAGCGTCAGGGTTTCCCAGAAACTTAGTTTCCAGTTCATGTTCATATCCCTCGCCTACACGGTAAGCCTTGGCGTAAGGGCGTGAACTGACAGCGCTATGCAAGTCCTGTCCAGTAAAATGAAGCGCCACGCCGTCATCCGCCGCGAGCCCTGGCTTGATCTGCCCGTGCTTCAGCAGCCGTTGAAACGTCGGACGCCGGTGTGTTTCCCCGTCGTAATGGGGGCAATTGCTGCCGGTCAAAAACCCTAAGCAGTCCAATTGATGAAGCTCATCGCCATAAGAATCGGTGACGCCTTGTTCGAACCAGCAAATCGATCCCGCACTGATGCCTGCCAGGATAATTCCTTGATTCCAAGCTTTTTCAATGATCCGGTCCAAGCCCCATTCCCGCCACAACGCAAGCAAGTTTTTCGTATTGCCCCCGCCGACATACAAAATGTCCTGCGACAAGACAAACTCTTCCAGATCTTGTGCGGGCGGCTTGAATAATGACAGATGCGTCGGCTCGCAGCTTTGTTGTTCGAAGAAATCGTAGAAGCGCGCGATATAGCTGTCCGCGTCCCCGCTCGCAGTTGGGATAAAGCAGATCTTTGGCGTTTTTTTCGGTGATTGCTCCAATATGTATAAATCGAGGAGTGGATTGTCAGGCTCCATCGAGAAGCCGCCTCCGCCTAGTGCGATAATCTGTTTCATTGGGTTTCCTCCCTCTCTATCCCCCATACAGCTCTTTATCTTTTTGATTGCTCAAGCGGATGTAATACGGAAACAGCACGATGAGCAATAGCCCAATTGTTCCGCTTAAATACCCGAGCCCCATCAAAAAGCCGCCATTGTTGAATGATACGTATTGTCGCTCGCCGCAAGACGGGCAATTTTTCCCATCTTTTGCCATGCCCAGTTTCCAGATATCTTTTGCTTTCCATTTAACTCCACAATTTGTGCAATGTGCCATAGTCTTCATCCTTTCCAGATCTATTTGTCTTCTATAGATAAAGCATCAGCGTTTCTTCAATTGCATTTCTTCATTTTCACTGCTCAGCTTCATGAACAGATGGTCTTTCATTTCCCATAAGCATTCCAGCCACGTTCCCCAAAACAGCATGTCCCGAAATGTGTGATCTTCCACTTTCATATACTGGACAACCCCGCAGTTCGGGCATGGGCAGCCATCCTTTAATTCATACAACCAATGCTTTTCTTTAGATTTCCAGCGATATCGACAATTCGTGCAGCGTGTCATTTTTCTCGACTCCTTTCATTATTTTACTCTCATTTCCAATAAAGGTTTCATAAAAGGCAAAAATTTCTTTACAAAAAAAGCCGTCAGAGAAAATTCCCTGGCGGCTTTTACGTATTCAGATAAAGTTCATTCGCTGATAAACAGGAAAACCTGCTTGTCTTCCTGTCCTGCTTCGCCGGCGAAACGGTCTGTATAGTCGAGCCATTTGGCGCGTTCTCGGCGGGCTTCGATTTTATCGCCGAGCTCCGCTTCGATTTGTTGCATCATGGTGGCGATTTCCTTGAGCGAGCGGTTGAAGCGGTAAGCTGCCTGCTCGAACGGCGAATGAAGCACCAGCAAACGGCGAAATTCCTCTACTGTATCCGCTTGTTCAGCCAGTGCATCTTCCAGTTCTATGATAAAGCGGTACAGTTGCCGCTGCTCCTCACCCAGTTTCGCCACTTCGCTTTTCAGCAAATAGGCAATCATGCCGTCGTTCATTGCCCCACTCCTCTTTCACTGTCTTACCAACTTGATTTTTTGACGCCGGGGATCTGCCCTTTATGTGCAAGGTCGCGGAATGCGATGCGGGACATGCCGAATTTGCGCATGAAGCCGCGCGGGCGCCCGGTCACTTCGCAACGGTTCTTCAAACGGGTCGGCGACGAATCTTTCGGCAGTTTCGCCAATGCTTCGTGATCGCCTTGCGTTTTCAGTTCTTTGCGAAGTTCCGCATAGCGCACCACCATTTCACGTTGTTTTTTATCGCGTGCTACTTTTGATTTCTTGGCCATCGATAGGCTCCTCTCTATTATGCAATAATTTTTGCTGGATTACTTGGTTTCGCGGTGCAAAGTCACTTTTTTCAAACGCGGGCAATATTTTTTCAATTCGATGCGCTCCGGGTTGTTGCGCTTGTTTTTGGTCGTCGAGTAATTGCGGTCGCCCGTTTCTGTGCAGGCCAATGTAATGTTCACTCTCATTTGTTTCTCCACTCCTATAAATCGTAATTATTACTATTTACACTATATACTCTTCCCCGGAAAGCGCAAGAATTTTTCCTGCAGCGAAAAAGGCAGCGCCGAAGCTGCCATTTCCTTATTTTTTGTGGCCGCCGATCAGCTTCGTGCGGTCAATCGCCGTGCCGGCGTCTGTACCGGAAACGCCACGGTAAATCGCGGTCGGCCCGTGCTTGCGCTTGATCGCATCCATCGCTGCGCCAAGGCGCCGCCTTTGCCATTTATCCGCTTCGAACAAGCTCAGCTGCATCGAAGTTTCGTCTTCCAGATTGGTGATGGACAGCGAGATTTGACGGACGGGCTGGCCGGTGTAGAATTCCCGGAACAGTTCTTTGCACACAGCGTAGATTTTCAAGGTGTCGTTGGTTGCTTCGTCGATCGAACGCGAGCGTGAGAAGCCTCCGCCGAATGAAGTTTTGCTGTAGCTCATGCCGAGATGGATCGTGCGCCCTGCCATGCGCGCTTCCCGTGTGCGCATCGCGACATCTTCACACATTTCCAGCACAATCGTCAGGATGTCTTCACGCGTTTCATAATCGCGGTAAAGAATTTGGCCTTTCCCGAAACTTTTCTGGCCTTCGATGAGCAGCGATCCAAGTTCCGAGTAATCGATGCCGCGCGCGTGCTGGTGCAGTTGATGGCCCATGATGCCGAAGCGGTCCTCTAGCCGTTTGACGTCCGCCCGCGCCAAGTCGCCGACTGTGAATATGCCCATATTATTGAGGTTGCGCTCCATTCGGCTGCCGATGCCCCACATTTTGCTGAGCGGTGAAACCGGCCATAATTTTCTCGGCACGTCTTTCATCGTCCAATGCGCGAGCCCTCTTTTCTTGCCTTCTAAGTCGAGTGCCAGCTTGGCCAGCAGCATATTCGGCCCGATGCCGACTGCAGACGGCAAGCCGAACTGGCGCATGATCGAATCCTGCATGTCGATGGCTGCTTTTTCCGGAGTTCCATACACATGAATGATGCCCGTCAAATCGATGAAACTCTCATCCACACTGTAGACATGGATGTCTTCTTTCGGGACATACTGGGCGAACAGGTCGGTAATGGCCATCGAAATCTCCAAGTAAAACTGCATCCTCGGCTCAATGAGCAGGATATCCGGATGATCCGGAATTTCAAATAGCCGTGTGCCGGTTTTGACACCGAAGCGTTTTTTCATTTCCGGCGAGGCTGCGAGCACGACGCTGCCTTTTCGCTCCTGGTTCCCGACGATGGCGATGCACGCTTCCATCGGATCAAGGCCGCGCTCGACTGCTGAACAGCTGGCGTAAAAGCTGCGCATGTCGATACAGGCGATATAGCGGGGCTTTCCTGTTTGTTTTCCCATGACGCCACTCCCATATAGAACGTTTGTTCTTATTTTAATGGAAAAGATAGAAAGCGGCAAGAGGCAAAAGAGAGGAATTCCCAAAAATACAGAATGTTTTGAACTAATTTGGGATAATCAGTAAACTTAAAGAGCAAAGATGGAAAGAACAATTCGAGGGAGGAATGCCATAATGGCAAGATTGGAAGGGAAAGTGGCCGTCATTACCGGAGGCGCTGGCGTAATCGGTAAAGTGACGGCGAAACGGTTTTTGGAGGAAGGGGCAAAAGTCGTGCTCGTCGATATTTCTGAACAGACCCTCCAAGAAACGAAGCAAGAACTTGGCGGCGAAGTGGAAATTGTCCAAGCTGATGTCTCCAAAGAAGCAGATGTCAAAAACTATGTCGACAAAGCGATCGAAGCGTTCGGCAAGATCGACGTGTTCTTCAACAATGCAGGGATCGAAGGAAAAGTCGCTCCGCTCACCGAGCAGACAGTGGAAGATTTCGATCAAGTCATCGCCATCAATGTGCGCGGCGTCTTTCTCGGCATGAAACATGTGCTGCCGGTCATGTACAAGCAAGGCTCCGGGAGCGTCATTAATATGTCATCGGTGTCGGGCCTTAGCGGTTCGCCGAACGTCAGCCCGTATATCACATCAAAGCACGCGGTCGTCGGTTTGACGAAAGCCGCAGCTTACGAAAGTGCGCGCCATCAAGTCCGCGTCAATTCGGTCCACCCGTCGCCCGTCAATTCATGCATGATGCGTTCGCTCGAGGAAGGACTCGGTACGACCGAAAAAACTTTGTCGAAAACGATTCCGCTCGGCCGCTACGCCGAATCCGAGGATATCTCCAATCTAGTGCTGTTCCTCGCTTCCGATGAAAGTACGTTCATCTCAGGCGCCCAGTACCGCGTGGATGGCGGCATGGCCGCATTATAGAAAAAGACGGACACCCACCATTCGGGATGTCCGTCTTTTATTTATTCACGGCCTGGCAATTTCAAATCTTCGACCGGGTTGTGCAAAGTCTGAAATCCATCGATGCGGCATTCGACCACATCGCCATCGCGGATGACGACTGCCCCCGGCGTTCCAGTTGAGATGATGTCTCCAGGCAATAGCGTCATCACTTCCGAATGAAACGCTATGAGATCCCGCGGCCGGAACGTCATATTTGAGACGCTGTTTTTCCGGTGGACTTCGCCGTTCTTGACGGTCGCCACCGTCAGTTCAAGCACAGCCTCCACTTCGTCAGGCGTCACGAGTTCCGGACCGAAACTGAAGAAGGTGTCAAAGCTCTTCGCGCGCGTCAAATAGCGCGGATTTTTCTCGAGAATGTCTTCAGCGGTCATATCGATAATCGTCGTAAAACCCGCCACCACATCGAATGCATCTTCTCTTGAAACGTTCTTACATTCGGTTCCGATAATGATGCCGAGCTCCGCTTCCGCCGTCACCCGGTTAGACTGCTTCGGCAGCTCGATCGCCTCTCCCGGCCCGATAACCATCGTATCGGGTTTCATGAAACTCGCCGGTTCGGTGTCTGGCGATACTTCCTTCAAATCGGCCGCATGTTCGGCGTAATTCAGCCCGATGCCCCAGATTTTTCGCGGATGGCGGTATAAAGGCGCATAATCCGCTTCGGAAAACGCCATGAGCGATGCTTCAAGCGCCCCTTCAGGCATGCGTTCGAATTCCTCCCTCAGCCACCTCTTCAAGAGCTCGAGTTCTCCTGTTTCGATCAGCGTGAACAAATCGGTCGGCCAGTTTTCTGCGGTATGTTCGTTGAGTTTGCGCAATGGCAAAAAGCCGTCCTTCATGACCAGCGCCGCTTCTTCTGTGCCGTTCCACTGGATTGTCGCGAGGCGCATCACACCTCCCCCTTTCCTTTCCTTTCCCTTTATTTCGGTTTCTTCCGGCCGAAACCCTGCCGAAAGACAGAAAAACAGGCCTTCCTTCTAAAGGAAAGCCTGTTAGCAGAATGTTGAACAACTCCGTAATACACTATAATTCAAAAGATTTTAGCCTCTTCGACTTCTAAAAATCAATGACATAGCAAAGTATTTGGTGAAGCGTTCGCTCGACTCCAGTGGTAAAGCGAGACGACCGAGACCCCGCAAGACGCGAAGCGGCTGAGGAGGCTTGGGCGCGAGCCCACGGAAAGCGAGCGATAAGCTTCGGAAAATACGACTTTCTTGAGTTTCTCAAAAGCCTGCTGGTTTCAATCGTTTACTTTTAATCCATCGATATATTGTTTCGCTTCGAGGAGCGAATAGCCGAATGCGACACGCGCCGCTTTCACGGCCCGGATTTCCTGCCCTTCAGCAATCAAGCGCCGCAGCTCACCATTGATTGCCGGTTCTTCCAATGTGACTTCCGCTTCCAATTGTTCAATGCGTTTTGACATATGCTTCATGCGCACCTCCAATGCCTGGATTTGCTGGCTCAGCAGTAAATACACCGCGCCAACAGCCCCTAATGACAATCCGATTAGCCATACCCAATCCATGCCATTCTCCATTTAACGTTCCAGCCGATCCAGGAATTTCTCGAGGCGGTCGACGGTCGTCAGTCGGGCGTTGCATGCCGCTTCATCTGCACAGATGTACTGGCCGTGCTTGACGTAGCTGTCGATGTTCGCGCCTTTGGTCTTGGCCATGAATAAGCCGACCGAACTGTGTTTATGGCAAATCATGCAGATGCCCTGCTTGCGGCTCGCACCGAATTGGCCGCTCACCGTTTGCAGGCGGCCGTTCCGTTCGGCGACCAAAAAGCGGTTGGTGTTTTCCTGCCAGGACAAATACGATAAGGCGTGAAAATCCATTGCCGCAAGATTCGGCCCTTTCAGCCTTTTTGCTTTTGGAAACAAACGCTTCAAATTGTCGAGGTTGACGGTTGGAAAGGGAATCAAGTAAGGGCGCAGCCCCGACAGAAACTCTTCCGCAGCGTTAGTGTCTTTGACGGCCGTCAGCGGACGCAATACATTCTTCTGTTCTTCCGTTAACGCTGGGAACATGGCGAATACTTTCTCATGGCTTAAATGGCGCAGCACGCTCAACACTTCAGCATCGTTCGCTGTCGCATGTGCCGTCACAAGCGCCAAGGCCTGCTCTTTAATGAAATTATATTGATGGTTGCGGATAAACGCTTCGGGCTGGCCTGAAACATTCGTCCGATCCGTCGATTCTTTGATGATAGCCATCGTTCTCCATCTCCTTTTCAGGTTCTGGTTATCTTCTCTTACATCATACTGCATCTAAAAGGCTGTTTCCATTATAGCCCATTTGAAAAGCCAGTGACCCGGATATTGTAACGGGTCACTAGCCTTTGCAATTAACTGATATTCTTTTTTAAGCGATAGTTGGTGCGGTAGTTCTGCCATGCTGTGAATACGATAGACAGAACTGCGAGAATAAGGAATGTTAAGGAAATGGGACGAGTCAGAAACAGTGTCCATTCCGGATCGGCCATTACTGCCCGTCGTAGATTGACTTCCGCAATTGGCCCGAGAATAACCCCGATAATTGCAGGAGCCAGAGAAAAATTATACTTGGTGAAAAGATAACCGATGAATCCCATGACGATTAAAATATAGAGATCCGTAAAACGGTTATTAAGAACAAACGTCCCGATGACACACAATACCAAGATAACAGGGACCAAAACCTGGACCGGCACCTGCGTCACTTTCATGAAATAACGCATACCCAGAAACTGAGTAATTAGCATCCAGAAAGAAGCGACAAGAAAAGCAAAGAAAATTCCCCCGACGATGTTCGGCTCGTTGACGATCAGTAAGGGTCCGGGCGTGATACCATGGACCATTAATGCAGAAAGCAAAACAGCTGTGACGGCTGAACCGGGTATGCCGAGAGCTACCGTCGGAATCAAATCTCCTCCTACAGTGGAGTTGTTTCCAGCTTCGGAGGCGATGACCCCCTCTTCACAACCCGTCCCGAACTTCTCTGGATTTTTTGACCATTTCTTTGCTTGGTCATAGGCTACAATATTGGCGATACTCCCCCCGGCGCCTGGAATCGCACCGATGATCGCACCGATTGCTGAGGAACCGAGAAGCGTCCCTGGCCTTTTCAGTACAGTCAGCATCGTATGGATCGGACGTAGAACAAATTGAACATCTTTTAATTTTTCTTCAGCGCGCTTAGCGTCGTCTTTGTCTAATTCTTTGCGCTCAAGTGAGACAAGAAGGCGCGAAATCGCAAACATCCCAATCAAAACAACAAGGAAGGGGATGCCTGCCCGCAAAGTTTGTAAATCGAAGGAGAAGCGTGAAATGCCGGAAATAGGATCCGCCCCAACTGTTGCGATTAAAATACCGAATAAACCAGCAATCAAGCCTTTGATAATTGAATCACCCGTAACGCTTGCGATAATCGTCAAGGAAACGACGATGAGCGAGAACATTTCCCACGGCCCCATCATCAACGCAAATCTAGAGATTTGAGGTGCAATCGAGACGAGAAGAATGAAACTGATGATTGAGCTTAGAAATGATGCCCATATGCCGATTGATAGCGCCTTACCCGGTTCTCCATTTTGCGCCATCGGATATGCATCGAACGTGGTAGCGATAGACGAAGGCGTCCCTGGGATCCCAAGTAGCGCTGCTGTGATCAAACCGCCGGACATGCCGCCGACAAAGACACCGATCATCGCTGCGACACCAGACACAGGGTCCATTCCGAATGTCAGCGGAAGCGTCAGGACAATCGCCATAGCGACTGTAAAGCCCGGGATCAAACCTGCTAGAATCCCAACGACTACTCCTACCAAAATGATCAATAAAATGCGCCATTGAAATATTTCAGCAATTCCTAGAATAAATAAGTCCATCATTGAGAAGGTCCTCCTTTCTGTGTTGGTTTAAAAGAAAATTCCGGAAGGGAAACGGACATTCAGGAAGTTTTCAAAGAAAAAATAAGTCCCAAGTGTTATGGCTACAGAAACGATAGTAATGACCATAATATCTTTTTTGGCACGAGAGCCGACCAGTAAACCCGTAAAGATAATGAACACAATCGTAGAGACGACAAACCCGATAAATTGCATCAGGAAAATGTAAATAAAGAAAACCAGTAGCGTAAGAATCACCAGTTTGTATTCATTATAAAAATCGCGCGCTCTTTCACCTGCTCCTTGCCGCTCCCCAGTCGATTTGGACTTCATAAGAACCAGCCCTTGCTTGATGATCAGCATCAGCGATAACAAGATCAAAAGACCAGCAATCAACTTTGGAAAGGAGCCGGCATCAAGATGGACTTCGTTGAGCGCCGGAAAATCGTTTGATTGTAAATAAATTACAGCGCCGAGCGCAATCAATGTTACACCTATCAATATCTCACCCATGATGTTGTTCCTCACCTTCTTATTGGATGCACGAAGCCCGGGAGTCTTGATGGACCCCCAGGCTTCCGCTTCAACATCCGTTTAGTCCACTTTCTATTCGAGGTCTTGGACGATTTCGCTAATGATTGCGTCTTGTTCCTCTAGATGGGTGCGGTATTCTTCCGGCCCCATGAAATCGACTTCGGTTCCTACGTTCTGTACAGCTTCGATATAAGCAGGATCATTTGAAGCCTCTTCAAATGCGGCCGCCAATTTTTCAACGATTGCCGGATCTGTTCCTTCCGGTGCCACATAACCGCGGTTGATGCTCATCGTCACATCATAGCCACTTTCCACGAATGTCGGGACGTCAGGCAATCGCTCGATGCGTTCCGATGTACCGATAGCCAGGAACTTCATGTGCCCGGCTTCAACGAATTCATTCGCAGAAGAATAATCAACGATCGCCGCATCGATATGGCCGCCTGCGAGTGCTTGAATCGCTTCACTCAAACCTTCGTAGCCGACGAGGTTGTAATTAATTTCCAGCGCACGGCCAAGTTGCTCTACCCATACGCGCGGGATGCCGGCAACCGTTCCGCCGAAGCGCACTTCATTTTCTTTGCCGTATTCCACGAATTCCTCCAAGGAGTCGATCCCAAGGTCATTCGATACCGCTAAAATCTGGTCAGAGGCGGACATTGAAGCGATCGGTTCAAAGCTGTCATAGTTGATTGGCGTAATATCCGTATGGTGGGCAACCAAGAGCCCTTCATGGACTTGCCCGATGCTATAGCCGTCCGCTTCCCGTTCAGTCAATTCCTCCAAGCCGACGGTACCGCCGACGCCAGGTGAATTGATGACAACGAAGGATTGGTCAAAATGCGTCCCGCCATGTTCAGCGACAAGGCGCCCTTCGATATCGCTTCCTCCACCCGGAGCCCAAGGAATGATCATTTCCACTTCACGCTCGGGGTAATTTTCGACTGCTGCCCCGCTATCTTCTTCACCGCAAGCTACAAGTCCGAATGCAGCTGCTGAAACTCCTGTCGCCAACGCCATTTTTTTCCATGCATTTCGTCTCATATACATTTCTCCTTTTTTAAGAAATTCCTGTCAGCGCCCCATACAACAGCGCCAGTCCGATTACCAAGGCGGGATGCAGTTTCCATTTCTCAAGCATCAAGTAACTGACGACGATGAGCACTGCCGTCTGGATGCCGCCAAGTGCAGCTTCGGATGTGAGAATGAAGTCGAGCGTCATCACACCAATTAGTACGGCGATGACCGGCTTGACGACCTTCGATATATTTTTCACTTCACGTGAATCTTTGTATTTGAAAAGAACTGCCATCAGCGCAATCATCAAGATTAACGACGGGGCCACGGCACCGAACAGGCCGACGATTGCGCCGAGGGCCCCCCCCTCAGCATAGCCGATGTAACCGGCCATTTTCGTTGCAATCGGCCCGGGCAAGGAATTGCCGAGCGCCAGCACTTCACTGAATTCCTGCGTATCCATCCAGCCATACCGGTCGACGACTTCCTTTTCAACGAGCGGGATCGATGCCGGCCCGCCGCCATAACCGATGATGCCTGGAATGAAAAACGCCAGGAATATCTGCCAGTAAATCATTTTCTGCTCACCGTCCTTTTAATGAATGGCACGAGAACCAGAAGAATCAAGGCGGCAATCAGGAAAGCCGGATGCAGCCCAAGCACTTCAAGAAGAACAATCGATACAACGATCAACAGGATTGCCCGGCTCCATCCCAGCGCTTTTTCGGATTGCTGGACGAAATTCCAGGTCAGGACGCCAAGCATAACGGCCACAACCGGAACGACCGCATTTGACATATTCGCTACCCATGGCACATCTTTATAATTTTGCAGGATGCCAAGAAGCAGGATCATCAAGATGACGGTAGGGATGACGGAGGCGGCAAGGGCGATCAAACAGCCGCGCAGCCCTGCCACACGATAACCGATATAACCGGCGAGTTTGGTCGCAATCGGCCCAGGCATTGTGTTGGCGAGGGCAATCGTATCGCCGTAATCTTCATCCGTCATCCAGCCGTAGCGTTCCACCACGTCACGCTGCATAATCGGAATGACCGCCGGACCGCCGCCGAACCCGAGCATGCCTGCGCGAAAGAACGCCATCGTCAGGTCGAGCGATTTGACGCCTTGTTCTTTTACCAAACAGCAATCGCCCCGTCTGTCCGGGATTCGGTGCCTCCTGCAAGCACGCCAGTTTCGGGATTGCGCCAAATGATCTGGCCGCGCCCGAAGCTTCCTGAATCAGCCATCACTTCCACTTGATGCCCTCTTTGCTGCAATTGCTGCGCCAGGTAATTCGGGAATTCCGCTTCCACGGTCACTTTCTTGCCGCCCATCCATTGCCAGCGCGGCATATCGAGTGCCGCTTGCGGATTGAGGAGGTAATCGAGCGTATTCACCACTACTTGGAAATGGCCTTGTGGCTGCATATAGCCGCCCATGACGCCGAATGGCCCGACCGCTTCTCCCGCCTTCGTCAAAAAACCGGGGATGATCGTATGGAAGGTGCGCTTGCCGGGTTTCAAGGCATTCGGATGGTTTTCATCAAGTGAGAAATCCGCCCCGCGGTTCTGCAGGCCGATGCCTGTGCCCGGGATGACGATGCCCGATCCGAAGCCCATGTAATTGCTTTGGATGTACGAAATCATATTGCCTTCTTCGTCGGCGGCGGCGAGATAGACCGTACCGCCTCTTGGAAGCTCGTACGCGACAGGGTCGATGGCTTCAGCGCCGATTTCCTTCGCGCGGCTCGCGGCATAATCGTCGGATAATAAATGTTCAGCCGTCACCGGCATATCCGTTTGTTCGGTGATGAATGCCTGGCCGTCTGTATACGCCAGTTTCATCGATTCGATTTGCTGGTGCAGCGTGTTAGCGCTTTGCCACGCCGGCTCGTCCTGCTGCTTGAAAATATTGAGCGCCATTTGCGCGACCATGCCCTGGCCGTTCGGCGGGATCTCCCATACTTCATGCCCTTTATAACTCGTCGAGATCGGCTTGACCCATTCCGCTTTGTATGTAGCTAGGTCTTGTTTTTTCAGGAAACCGCCGTGTTCAGTCATGAAGCTGTCGATTTTCTCTGCCAGCTCGCCTTCGTAAAAGGCTTTCGCATCGCTGTCGCCGATTTTACGGAGCGTGTCGGCATGGCCAGGTGATTTCCACATTTCGCCGATTTCCGGCGCACGGCCGTCCGGTGCGAAAGTGTCGAACCAGGCTTCGAATTCTTTATCGGTAAAAGTCTTCTTGAAATTATCGTATGCCTTTTTCCAGAACTTCCCGAGGATCGGCGTCAGCGGATAGCCTTCTTCCGCGTAGCGGATCGCAGGTTCCAATGTTTCCGCAAGCGATAATTTGCCAAAGCGTTTCGACAGCTCCGCCCATGCCGCCGGGACGCCAGGGACCGTAATTGGCACCAATCCGTGTGTCGGCATCTTGTCGTGCCCTTTCGCCTTCACCGCTTCAATCGTGAGTTCCTGAGGGGATGGCCCGGAAGCATTCAGGCCGTGCAGCTCGCCTTTTACCCAAACCAGGGCGAAGGCATCTCCCCCGATGCCATTTGATGTCGGTTCCACAACCGTTAAGGTCGCAGCGGTCGCAATTGCAGCGTCAATGGCGTTGCCGCCTTTTTTCAAGATCTCAAGCCCAGTCTGTGCAGCAAGCGGCTGCGATGTCGCCACCATACCTTTTTTGCCGAAGACTGTATGGCGTTTCCCTGAGAAGGGATGATTCGTATAATCCATGTCATTTCCTCCTATATAATACTTTCATCCGGTTGAATAAGTTATCACCTTCCGAATAAAGATGTCATTTTTGTATTATTCAAATTTTACAAAAATATCTTTGATAAGTAAAATTAAATATATTTAATGGTATGATTAAAAACTCATTGAGGTGAAATTATGGATCATAAACTTGAAATCTTCGTGACCACAGCAGAGCAGAAAAGTTTCACGCGCGCAGCCGAGCTGCTTCACATGACGCCTTCCGCCATTTCTTTGAGCATCAAGGCACTCGAGAAAAAGCTCGGCGTTCGGCTGTTCGACCGCAATAATAAATACGTCCAATTAACGGAAGCCGGGCAAGTGAGTTACGGACAGGCTAAAGAGATCCTTCTAAAATACGACCAATTGAAAATCGCCCTGTTAGAACTCGAACCGTCCGCGGCCATGCCATTGTCGATCGGGGCGGCCTATACGTTCGGCGAATACTTTCTGCCAAGCATCATCTATGCATTCAACAAACGCCACCCGAACATCACGCCAACCATTACAATCCACAACTCCAAAGCCATCATCGAGCAAACCCATAAGCAGGAACTCGATATCGGCTTTATCGTCGAAGGCGACATCGGCAATCCGGATATCGACATCGAATTGTTTACGGAAGAAGAAATGGTCATCGTCGCACGCCCCAACCATCCGATTATCCGCAACTCACAAGTCGACCGCCGCTTGCTTGAAGCGGAAACTTGGATTATCCGCGAACCCGGCTCCGGCACGCGCGATGTGACCGATAAGCTGTTCGCCCAGCTTGGCATTGCACCGAAGAAAGTGATGAGCTTCGGCAGCTCCCAGACGATCAAGGAATCGGTCGCACTCGGCCTTGGCATCTCCTACCTATCCGAATCCACCGTCAGAAGCGAGACGAATAGCGGAACCATTGGCGCGATCAGCCTGACCGATTTCCCGAACAAGAGCCGTTTTCATTACATCACCCACCGCTCGAGCTTCCATACACAGGCTGCCCAACTGTTTTTGGACTTTCTTGACTCCTATGTCATGGATGAAAAAGTCTCGGTGCATACGAAGAAGCGTTTGGCAGACAAATAACGCTTCCGTTTTCCACAATGAAAAATGGCAAGAGGCTGCATGCCTCTTGCCATTTTCTTATGCAATATGCGTTTTATCGGCTTGTCCCGATTTCATGACTTGCCCCGGGAGCGTTCTGCCGAGCAATTTCTCCATATCGAGTGCTGCATCAAGCAATTGCGGCAGTTTGCCCTCAACCGGCACGTCCATGAACTCGAACATGTGAACGACGTCTTCTAACGAGACATTGCCACTCGCACCAGGAGCAAACGGGCAGCCCCCGATGCCGCCCAAAGCTGCATCGAAATGGCGCATCCCCGACTGGTATGCCGCATAGATATTCGCCAAGCCCATCCCCCTTGTGTTATGGAGATGCAGCCCGAAATAATGTTGCGGATATTGTTTCTTAATCGTCGAGATAAATTCCGTCATCTGTACCGGATTCGCCATGCCGGTTGTATCGGCAATGGTGAATCGGCTGAGGCCGGCCGCTGTCAAAGTTTCGATATTGCCAAGGATTTTGTCGACTTCATACAACCCCTCGAACGGGCATCCAAATGCTGTGGCTAGACTCACCGTAATCTTTGAAGAATCCATTAGCTTCTGGATGTCTTTAACCCCTTCGATCGATTCACCGACCGTTTTCCTGACATTTTTCTGGTTGTGCGTCTCGCTGATGGACAGCACGTAATTCACTTCATCCACGCCTGCTTCCAGTGCCAGCTCAGCACCTTTGACATTGGGGACGAGTGCAATCACTTCCACGTTTTCGCGTTTGATTCCCCTGATCACTTCACGTGCATCGCGCATTTGCGGAACGGCTTTCGGTGAAACAAACGAAGTCGCTTCGATGCGCGGAATCCCTGCTGCGATAATTTGGTTAATGACTCGGATTTTATCTTCGGTATCGATCCAGTCCTTTTCCATTTGAAATCCATCTCTGCCCGTGACATCGGTCATGATCACTCTTTCGTCCATCATTTGATCCCTTCTTCCACTTTTACTCTGGGCAAAGTGAACAAATTATCGACTTCACAATAATTTCCTGCCAGCCTGCCCAGCGGCTTGAGCTTTTCAAGGTCTACTTTATAATTGCCAAGATAATATTCATCCTGGATATGGTATTGAACGACTCTTCCCAAAATCAGATGATCGCTGCCAAGTTCGATGATTTGATCCAGCTCCAACTCAAAAGAAATCGGTGCTTCACCTACTCGCGGCGCTTGCACATTAATGCTCTCAACCGGTGTTAGCCCTGCAGCTTCAAACTCATCCACTTCAACAGGCAAATTACCCGAGCTGATGTGCATCTCGTCGCCAAGTGGAGAATTCACGATATTGATGACGAATTGCTTGGTGCTTCGGATATTCGATAAGGTATCCTTGGTCGTTCCTTCCCTGTCGCCGACACCGGGACCGACTGAAATGCATAATGTAGCCGGGTTTCGCGAGGCAACTGTAAAAAAGCTGAAAGGCGCTAAATTGCGGTTGCCGTCTTCATCTATAGTAGAGACCCAAGCGATTGGCCGGGGCACGATCGACCCTGTCATCAATTTATACGCTTGTTTTGTGTCGATGCTGCGCAAATCAATATTCATCATTTTACACTCCCTTGTGAGACTCGCTTTCTTTATATGCTAATCGTTTCGCCCATAAAAGCAGGACAATAACGAAAAGTAAAACGAAAGATAGAAAGAACCAGCCATAATTGAAATTCCCTGAAAGATCGACGATATAGCCGAATAGCGGAGGGCCGATGATTACGCCCCAAGAGCCGACCATCAAAGTGAAGCCGCTTGCGATTCCGGCTTGCTTGAAAGGCACAAGTTCGGTAGCCGCATTCATCCAGATACCATTGAATCCTGAAATACAAAAGCCGAAAACGGCGACCACTGAAGCAATAGCCCAGAACGAAATCCCTGCAGGAAGCCGCGTGACAATCAAGGCGATACCGATTGAGAGTGCCGCAATATAAACAAGCACAATCAAACGCTGTCCTTTAAAAATAGTATCGCTGATAATCCCCCAGGCCACTCTGCCGAAGGAACCGCTGACTTCTGAAATGACCAGCAGCATGCCGGCCAGCAAAAGGCTGAGCCCTAGCTGTTCATAAGCAAATAAGACGATATACGTATTCAAGATCAATTGGCTCCCGCTCAAGCCCATAGCGGCAATACTGAGAAGAACGAGCGGTTTATGGCGGAACATTGCCCCAATCGATTCCTTTAAATAGGACCAGCTGATTTTCCTTTCTGGCTCATGAGGCTCCGCTGAGGGCGGATCCCGGTAAAAGCGGTAAGCAAGCACGCCTGTCACCATCAATAAACCGCATGCTGCCAGTAATGCCAGGCGCCAACCCCAAACCGCTGCCAGCGGCAATAACAAAAGGGCCGAAAGAGCCGACCCCAATGTAACACCCATTTGCTTGATGCCCATTGCCGTTCCGCGCTTTTGTTGGAACCAGTGCAAAATCCCTTTATTGGATGTGGGATGCATTGTGCCATAGCCCACTCCACCGATGGCCACCATCAACAGCACGAAAAAGTAATTACTGCTGATAGCCATTAGCATAAAAGCGCCGCCAAGGCCGAACGATAAATACAGCAATAAGCGTTTGGAACCGATGCGGTCGACGACAAATCCTGCGGGGATGGAGGCAATGGACTGGCCGAGGAACAGAGCAGCCGGCAGCATGCCGATCTGGGCCTTGGTCAGAGACAAATCTTCTCCGATCAATACCCCAAGCGGCGCCAGGCTCCGGCCGATGAATGCGACCATTACCTGGGCGACAAGCAGCCAGCCGAGCATATGCCAGGGATTGATTGATTTGAATGGTTTCACAAGTGTTGAATTGTCCATTTGATCGCCACATTCTTATTTAGCATGAAGGAAAACTGTTTATGCCAAATCGATTTTTTTGAGTTCCGCTTCTTTTTCGACGGTCAGCGGTACAAGGTACGAACCGACAACAGCGATAAAGAAGTTAGCAGCGAGTCCGATGACGCCGCCGTGAATGCCAAACACCGTCTTATAGCCAGTCCACGTCAATACGCCGGCAATGATCGCCCCGGCCAACATGCCCCAGAATACAGGCTGTGCGGCCATGCGCTTCCAGTAAAGTCCCAAAACAAATGCCGGGAATACCTGGACAAGCAATTCAAATTTCAGCACGAAAATCTCATAAAGCGTGGCGGGTGGGTTCCAAGCGATCCACAACAGCAAGCCGACAGCCGCGACGCCGGTCACTTTCCCAACCATCACTTTTTTCTTCTCGGGAGCTTTCGGGTTGATGAAGCGGCCGTAGATGTCATTGGAAACGATGGATGAGAAACTTAATAGCACAGAATCGGCAGTCGAGACAATCGCGGCGACGATCGCCCCGAAGAAAATGATCATGACCCAGTAAAAGAATCCGTTGATGCCGGCAATTTCATTCGCCATCAACCCGACCAATTGTTCAGAACCGGTCGTATCCAAGTTCGGAATGAGCGCGATGCCCAAAATCCCGATGACAAACACCAAGCCTGTCGTAATCGGCGGCATCCATGCCATGCGCGAGAACGAGCGTTTCAACGTGCGTTCGCTGTCTGCTGCGAAAATCCGCTGCACGGCGTGCGGATAAATCGCTGCCCCGAGCCCGACCAACAGCAGCATACTGAACCAGTTGATCGAAGTCATCATATCCGGAACGCCGAGCTTCGCAGGTTCATTCGCAGCGATATACTGTGTTGCAGAAGAGATATCTCCCCCTACAAGATACACAGCGCCGACCAGGAAAATGACAATCCCCACCATCAAAACCAAGCCTTGCATAACGTCAGTAAAAGCAACCGCTTTCATTCCGCCCAACCATTCGTAGATCAACATGACCAACACAAAGGCGATGACCGCCACTTGATAAGGAATCGTTCCTCCTGTCAGACTCGAAGCGGCGTGGCCGATCGCTACCAACTGTTCAAGCAAATAGTTTCCAAGGCCCCAAAGCATAAGCACGACAGCCAGGATTGTAACCGATTTCGATTTGAAGCGATGCGCGATCCAGTCCGCCGGTGTAATGAAATTCATTTTCTTCGATACCACATACATGCGGGGAGCAAAGAGCAAATAGACCCCGATAATGATGGTCATGAAGGAAATCGACTGCAGCCAGGAAAAACCGGTGCGGTAAGCGGTCGGAGCATAGCCGATAATGGTATTCCCGCTATACTGTGTGGCATAAAGCGTGAAGAATAACGCCACAATCCCTAGATTCTTTCCTGCCAAATAATAATTGCTCAAGCTGTCATGGAGTGTTTTGTCTCCACGGCCTGAGAAATAGCCGATCAATAGCATGACAATTGCATAAGCTGACAGAATCAACACGCCATCCAGGCCTGCAAACACCAAATCATTCATTTACTCTCCCCCTCTTCTCCGCTTCTTCTTCATCTTCTACAATGTCCCATTCTTTTAACGTCACCCAGCTTAAAAATCCGCATAAAATCAGGGAAAACGCCAAAATGATCAAAGCCCAATAAGGAACACCGAAAATCAAGGGTTCATAGGAGCCGATTGGCAAATACCACGGGACGTTTCCGATCACAATCAATAATAAAGCGATCCAAATCCATTTTTTTCGAATCGGCTCTTTAATTTGCTTTTTCTCCATATCCGAAGCTCCTTTTAATTGCTTTATTTTGAACCGTCGTCCTTATTGCAGGCTGTAGTAAAGCCGGTGCTGTTGCTCGAATGCATCAATTTGCTTCTCATGTCTGATTGTTGCAGAAATTTCGTCCATTCCTTCAAGCAGCATATGCTTTCGGTAGTCATCTACTTCAAAATGCTTTGTCATGCCATTGGAATCCCGAATTTCCTGCGATTCCAAATCTACCGTCAAAGTATATTCGGGCTGTGCCGAAACCTTGCTAAACAGTTCTTCTATCTGTTCTTTAGGCAATTGGATCGGCAAAATGCCATTTTTGAAGCAGTTGTTATAGAAGATATCCGCGAAAGAAGAAGCCAAAATAACACGAAATCCATAGTCTTCAATTGCCCAGGGTGCATGCTCGCGTGAAGAGCCACAGCCAAAATTATCGCGCGTCAGCAAAACAGTAGCGTTACGGTAGGGTTCTCGATTTAGAATAAACTCCGCGTTTTCTATGCCATCTTCATTAAAACGCCAATCGAAAAAGAGGAATTTCCCGTAGCCACTTTTTTCGATACGTTTCAAAAATTGCTTCGGAATGATGGCATCTGTATCAATATTGGCACGGTCCAGCGGCATCAATGTACCCGTATGAGTTTTCAGTGCTTTCATCCTGTCACCCCTTCCCCGGTTCTGAGCGGCCAGTCCCGTACATCGGTAAAGCGTCCGGTAATTGCTGCTGCCGCAGCCATAGCTGGGCTGACCAAATGGCTTCTTGACTGGCGTCCTTGTCGGCCTTCAAAATTTCGGTTGGAAGTGGAAGCTACCCGTTCTCCGGGCTTAGCGATATCTGGATTCATGCCGAGACACATGGAACATCCTGCCTCCCGCCATTCAAATCCAGCATCTTTAAAGATGCGATCCAAGTTCTCTGATTCAGCTTGTGCTTTGACTGCCTGGGAACCTGGAACGACCAGTGCCCGAATGCCACCTTTTATGCGATAGCCATCTACAACAGCCGCCGCTTCCCGCAAATCTTCAATCCGCCCATTTGTGCACGAGCCGATAAAGACCGTATCGATTTCGATGTCTTTCATCCTTACTCCTGGCTCCAGCCCCATATAAGCCAAAGCGCTTTCCGCGATTTTCTTCTGTTCCATAGACAGATCTTCCAGCGCCGGCACTTGACCATTCACTGAAACGACCATGCCGGGGTTTGTCCCCCACGTCACTTGGGGCTCTACTGTGCCGCAATCAAATTCCACCACTTTGTCGAATGCTGCGTCTTCGTCGCTGAACAATTCTTTCCATTCTGCTTGTGCTCGTTCCCATTGTTCACCTTCCGGGACATAGTGCTTGTCTGACAAATAAGTGAATGTCGTGTCATCCGGCGCGATCATGCCTGCTCTTGCGCCGATTTCAATCGACATATTGCAGACAGTCATCCGCTCTTCCATCGACAGCTTGCGGATGGCTTCGCCGCGATATTCGATTGTGTAACCGGTTGCAAAATCATGCCCGTATCGCCCGATCAACGCCAAGATTAAGTCTTTCGCGGAAGTACCGGTCGGCAATTGCCCTCGGAATTCAATCGCCATCGTTTTGGATTTGCTTTGCTTCAAGGTCTGTGTGGCAAGGACATGTTCAACTTCGCTCGTGCCGATGCCAAATGCCAATGTGCCAAATGCCCCGTGCGTCGCTGTATGGCTGTCTCCACAGACGATCGTCTGCCCTGGTTGCGTCAATCCGAGTTCGGGCGCAATGATATGGACGATGCCTTGCTGTTTATGGAAAAGATCGAAAAGTTTTATGCCAAAGTCTTCGCAGTTTTTACGCAATGCCTCTACTTGCTTTTGCGCAATTTCATCTTCAAAGGGCTGGTCGCGGTTAAGGGTCGGTATGCTATGGTCCATGGTCGCCAAAGTCCGGTCTGGCCTGCGCACGTTCCTGCCCGCTTGCCTTAAGCCGTCAAATGCCTGCGGTGAAGTCACTTCGTGCACTAGATGCAGATCGATGTAAAGAATGTCGGGCTGTTCTGGCTGTTGAGCCACTACATGCCGGTCCCAGATTTTTTCATATAAAGTCTTTCCCAAAACCCATCACTCCTTAAATGATTTCGCGCTCCTCCAGCTCTTTCAGTTTTTCTTCGCCATATTCCAAGATTTTTCCGTAAATGAGTGCATTGTCTTTTCCTGCACGCTCCGCTCCTACGTGCTTCACTTCACCAGGCGTCCGGCTCAATTTCGGGACGACTCCGGGCATCGGAAATTCGCCGAGTGTCGGGTGTTCCCTTTTGATGATCATTTCGCGCGCTTCATAATGGGGGTCTTCGACAATGTCTTTGGCGGTGTAGATCAATCCTGACGGCACGCCTTTTTCCGCTAAAATTTCGAGCGCCACCTGTGTGTCTTGCTGTTTCGTCCAGGCTTCGATGAGTTCATCCAGTTCTGTCATGTTCTCGCTTCTCGCGTGGTGGGTATTGTATTTCGGGTTGTCGTATAGCTCCGGTTCACCCATCGCTTCACATAAACGCTTAAAGACCCCGTTTGCATTGGCACCGATGACGATGTACGTATCGTCTTTTGTTTTATAAATATTGGAAGGCGCGACACCCGGCAGAATATTGCCCATTCGCTCACGCACATAACCCGCCAGCAAATAATCCGGAATGGTGCTTTCCATGACAGAGAAGACCGATTCATAAATGGCTGTATCGACCACCTGCCCTTTTCCGGAATGATGGCGCTCGTGGAGGGCCGTCAGTGTTCCAATGGTTGCAAATAGCGCGGCCAGCGTGTCTCCAATAGAAATTCCGATGCGCGAAGGCGCACGATCCGGAAAGCCCGTAACGTTTCGGATGCCGCCCATCGCTTCGCCGACACTGCCAAACCCTGCTCTTTCTTTATAAGGGCCGGTTTGGCCATATCCAGACGTTCTCGTCATGATGATGCCCGGATTGATTTCGGCTAATTGCTCATAGGAAAGGTTCCATTTTTCCATTGTTCCAGGGCGGAAATTCTCAATGATGATGTCGGCATTTTTGACCAACTCTTTAAAAATCTCCTGTCCTTCCGCCGTCCGCAAGTTCAAGGTCACTGATTTTTTATTGCGCGACTGGATCGGCCACCACAAACCTTCTCCATCCTTTTGTTGCCCCCATTCGCGCAGCGGATCCGCTTTATCAGGTGCTTCGATTTTGATGATTTCTGCTCCAAAATCCCCGAGCATCCTCCCCGTAAATGGGCCGGCAAGCAACGTGCCTAATTCCAGGACGCGTACTCCCTGCAGCGGCAGCCTGTCTTCTTGTTGTGGTTTGCCTTGGATATCGATTGCTTCTTGTAGGTTTGTCATATGTGGCACCCCCATTTATTTTTTGCATTGTATCCAATTTGTCCGTTTCCCCATCTTCTGAAGCAGGCAGCACATTGCCCTATGGATTAAAGGCGCTGATGCGGCGTGGTTTTGTCAACACGGATAAATTTTCGGATAATTAGCAATTGATAAAAAAATAACACATTGTATACAATAAGGTCAACACTCTTTCTTAAATAAAATTTAATTCCTTGTTATACCGCTTAAAAATAAAAAGGAATCTGTTTGACTGCTATGGATATTTGTCTCCAAATCTAATTTTGTATACAATAAAATGAGAGGTGTTGAACATGAACGCATACGAAATGATAAAAAATGAAATCATCATCGGCAAATTGCCACCCGGCAAGCGTTTAACGGAAGAGGCATTGGCCGAACGCTTTCAAGTCAGTAGGACCCCGGTAAGAGAAGCGATTAAACAGCTTGAATCTGACGGCCTCATCACCCCTTTCCAAAGACGGGGCTATACGGTCCGCGAATTCACAATTCAAGACATTCGCCAAATCTATAACGTCCGGGCGCTTCTGGAAAGCTACGGAACTAGCGAAGCCGCCCTTTACCGGACAGAGGGAGATTTAGAAAAAATCCACAATAAAAATTTGGCCTACGAAAAAGCGATCAATGAATTGGATCGCGAGGACATATACTCGATCCGCAGCTTGCAGGAAGCGAACCAAGCGTTTCACGAAGAGATTTACAAAGCTACCAAGAACGAGTACCTGATGTCGCTTATCTCCAAAGTAGTGGTAGTCCCCCTTATTTTCCGTTCTTTCTATTGGTACAACGAAAACCAATTGATGCGCTCATTGGATGTTCATAACACCATCTGGAAGGCGATCGAAAATCAAGAACCGGAGCGAGCGAAAATTGCTATGCAAGAACATATTTACCAAGGGCGGGACGATGTATTGAAGCAATTGAGCGATCCTGAATTGGAGATATGGAAAGAGAATGTGAAATAAAATTATACTTTTGCAGATAGTCAGGTATACTCGTGTCCTTTATTTAAAACCACTTAACTAATCGGTTGACTGATTAATGGATTAACAATAGCCTGACGCCAAACCGGAACCCCTCACATACCGAGGCGTTTCCGGTTTTCTTATATCTCAATAATTACATTGTCTGAAATAGCATTTTTACTTCTGAAAGAGAGAAATTGATAACTGAAGCAGAATATTTTAGAATAATTGAAATTCTTTTTCTAAGAACCTTCAAAACCGCATGAACACTGGATTCCAAACACTCCTCATCTCTCCCAAACATAGAATCTCTCCTTTAAACCAGAAAATTTCTCCCTCAGTGAAAATGAGTATATATTCCCAATCTAAATTGCACTTTTCTGAAAACGCTTACTTTAAAACACCTATTTTATTCCTTTTCATTAAAACAAGTGATTTTACCTCCTGAGACGCGCAAATCACTAGTCTGCATTAACAGCAATATCATTTTTATTAGATTAGTTTTCTATTCTGAAAATTAGTTTGTCGAAATAGTGAAAAGCATGTATTCTCGAAAGAACAGTTTCACTCACAAAGGAGGAATTTCACAATGAAGACTAACAAAAACAGATGGCTGATTGCTTTATCCGCCATCGCGATCCAATTGTCGATCGGTGCGGCTTATGCCTACAGCGTCTATACGAAACCCATCAGCGAAACGATGGGCTGGTCTCCAACGGAAATCACTTACGCCTTCACGATCATGATGGCACTCGGCGGGATTTCCGCTGCGTTCTTCGGTGGCTTTGTTGAAAAGAATGGCCCCCGAAAATCCGCTATGGTAGCAGCTTTCTTGTTCGGTATCGGACAAGCAGGCGCTGGCTTTGCAACACAAATCGATTCACTCGTGCTGTTCCTGCTTACATACGGATTCATGAGCGGAATGGGGCTTGGCGTCGGGTATATCGCGCCAATCTCGACACTCGTCAAATGGTTCCCTGACCGCCGCGGCCTCGCGACTGGCATGGCCGTCATGGGCTTTGGCGCCGGAGCACTCATCACCGCTCCGGTTGCCGCAAGTTTGATCGCTTCTGTTGGCGTGACGACGACTTTCTATATTCTCGGTATCAGTTATTTCATCTTGATCTCACTCGGTGCTTCCTATATCGCACCGCCGCCTGAAGGATTCATGCCTAAAGGAATGGAAGCGGACCTTGCTTCCGGCAAAAAAGTCATGAAAAAAGACTTGGCGCAACTGACAGCTAGAGAAGCTGTGAAAACACGCCGCTTCTGGATGCTCTGGACGATGATGCTCATCAACGTCAGCGCCGGCATCATGATTATTTCGGTCGCTTCTCCAATGGCACAGGAATTGGTCGGCTTGACGGCAGCCGGTGCCGCGACACTCGTCGGTATCATGGGGATCTTCAACGGCGGCGGTCGCCTCGGCTGGGCCGCAATCTCCGATTACATCGGGCGCCCGACCGTGTTCATGCTGTTCTTCATCATTCAAATCATCGCTTTCGTCATGCTTCCGGGCATCACGAACGTCATCATTTTCCAAGTGTTTATCTTGCTTATTGTCAGCTGCTACGGCGGCGGCTTCTCGAACTTGCCGGCGTTTATCGGCGATATGTTCGGCACAAGACAGCTTGGTGCTATCCATGGCTATTTGCTGACGACCTGGTCTCTTGGCGGCATCATCGGGCCGGCGATCGTTTCACAAGTCTATTCCGCAACAAACAGCTATGTGCCGGTTTTCTATATCTTCATCGGATTGATCTCCGTTGCGCTCGTCTTGTCCATCTTGATCCGCATGGACATCCGCCGAGTGGAACGCAATTACGAAAAAGACGACAAGGTCCAAGCGACCCAGCAAGCCGTTTCTTCTTAAAATGAATGAAAGCCCTGGAAAAGGAATTCCTTTTCCAGGGCTTTTTGTGTTTCCTTCTATAAATAGATTCGATTTATTGAAAGAATGGGTTGCCGCGCTGGCCAATCCATAAATCGCTTTGTTCGATTTGCCGCGCCAACTGGAGCAAGCGATGCTCTTCCCCTTTTTGGGCCATTACCTGGACGCCGATCGGCAAATTCGCCTCGGTCACATGAAGCGGCAAAGACATCGCCGGCTGGCCGGTTAAATTCGCCAGCTGCGTGAACGGCGTGTAGCTAAGGCTTGGCAAAAACATCGCATAGATGAGTTCTTGCTGATCGGTCGTATCACGCGCCATGTCGAGTGCTTGCAATAAGCGTGTACGTGATTCTTTAGAATGGCTCAATTCACCGATTTCTGGAGCAGGATGCGCCGTGGCGGGAGTAATGTAGAAATCAAAGCGCGCGTGCAATTCTGCCATTTTTGCAGCTGCTGCATCCCATGCAGCAAGGCTCGCCGAGTAATCAGCGGCCGAAACCCGTTTGCCAGCCGTCGCCAATAACCAGGACTCAATTTCCATATCGTCTTCCGTCAAACGGCGGCCGAATGTTTTCTCCAGATTTTTCTGTAGCAGCGCCATTTCTCCGCTGTTCATCAAATAATATTCTCGCATCAATTGAACGCCGTCGATGTCCGGGGTTTGTTCTTCGACTCGATGCCCTTGCTCCTCGAGCCAGCGCACTGTCTTCAGCACGGCTTGTTTCGCATCTTCCGAGAGACCATCGTGCCGACCGGTGACTCCAGTGAAAATGCAATCGTCAGCGGCCCGCTAAACTCGTGGTGCAGCTGCTGCGTATAGCTACCGGGAAATAACGGCGTCTGAAATGCGGCTTCCGGCTGGACAACTTGCAGCTCGTCCAATAGCGCAGCGCTGTCCCGTACCGTCCGGCTCAGCGCAAAATCGATCGATGCCCCTTGCCATTGCCGCCCGGCTCCCGGTCCGACAGGGGTTCTGCCACGCGTCGGCTTGAGCCCGAATAATCCGGTAAACGAAGCAGGGATGCGAATCGAGCCGCCACCGTCGCTGGCGCCGGCGACCGGCACGATGCCGGATGCGACAGCGGCCGCTGCCCCGCCGCTTGAGCCGCCTGGTGAATGATCCGTATTCCACGGATTGTGCGTCGGGCCGAACAGCTCCGGTTCTGAGATATTTTTCAAGCCGAATTCCGGCGTATTCGTGTGCCCGATCGGGATAAGCCCGGCCGCTTTCAAGCGCGCGACGAAATGAGAATCGCGTTCCGGGCGGAAGTCTGCCAGCAATTTCGATCCTGCACTCAAGCGCTGTCCTGCGAGTGCCTGCGAGATATTCTTCAAGGCAACCGGCACACCACCGAAGATGCCGTTTCCTCCATTCTCCGCATCCAGCAAAGCCTGCTCGTGGCGCTCCGCTGTGAAAGCATGGAGTTTCGGCTCCACTTCATCCAAGCGCTGAAAGCTCAGTTCCACCAATTCTCTTGGGTTAACTTCCCCTTTTTTCACCAATCCCGCAAGCGCTGTCGCGTCTAGCGATAAGTATGTTTTCATATCCATTCCGTATGCCCCCGTTTCCGTTAGATCAGTCCCGTTGTTTCTCATTCTAAAGTGTAGCATTTCCTGAGACTGGCAAATAGCCAAGGGGTCGATGAGACTTTGGAAAGCTTTCGAACTAAGCGCTTTCATTTGTTATCTAAAATATAACGAAAATGGACACATTTAAAACAAGTTTCCCCCTAAAACCGTTGACTTTAATACATGGCTGGCTATACTAGTAAATGAGAATCGTTTTCATTTGAATAAGATTCATCAACCAATTCAAAGGAGAGACACCCATGAAGAAATTGCTTTCATTCTTATTAGTGCTCGGCACGCTTCTCGTGCTTGCTGCATGCGGCAGCTCGAACAGCTCAGAAGAACAACCGGCGGAAACATCCGGCGAAGAAACTGCCAGCAACGAAGTGAATCTATATACTGCACGCCACTACGATGTGGACGATGAGCTCTACAAGAAATTCGAAGAAGAAACCGGCATCAAAGTCAACTTGATCAAAGGCGAAGCCGATGAGTTGCTTGAACGCATCAAGCGCGAAGGCGACGCTACGCAAGCCGATTTGTTTTTGACAGCTGATGCAGGCCGCCTGCACCGCGCGAAAGAAGACGGCATTTTGCAGTCTGTTTCAAGTGAATTGCTGGATGAGCAGATTCCTGCCAACTTCCAGGACGAAGACCAAATGTGGTATGGCCTGACAAAACGCGCACGCGTCATCCTGTATGACAAAGAAACAGTCGACCCGTCTGAACTCTCCACGTACGAAGCATTGACGGAAGACGAGTGGGCTGGACGCGTATTGATCCGCAGCTCTGAAAACATCTACAATCAATCGTTGCTCGCTTCTTTCATTGAATTGAACGGCGAAGAAGAAGCGAAAGAATGGGCAGCCGGCATGGTCGAGAACTTTGCACGCGACCCTGAAGGCGGCGACCGCGACCAAGCGAAAGCAATCGCAGCGGGCGTTGGCGATGTAGCCATCATGAACACGTATTACTTCGGCCAAATGCTGAATTCTGAAGACCCTGAAGAAGTCAAAGTGGCTGAAGGCCTCGATGTGTTCTTCCCGAACCAGGATACGACAGGCACGCACGTGAACGTCAGCGGCGCGGGTGTGGTAAAATCAGCTAAGAACCAAGAAAATGCAATCAAATTGCTGGAGTTTCTCTCCGCACCGGAAGCACAAGAAACATTCGCTTCCGTCAATTATGAATACCCAGTAAACGAAGCAGTGGAACCATCCGAATTGCTGCAATCATGGGGTGACTTCAAAGAGCAGGACATCTCGATGTCTGCACTCGGCGAAAACAACGCCAAGGCGATTCTATTGTTCAACGAAGTCGGCTGGAAATAACCTAAATGATCTCCCCTTGCCGCTGGTTTAGTGCGGCAAGGGATTTCTTGCGAGTTGGAAAGAGGTGCCTGGATTTTGCAACGCAGATTGGCAAATTTCAATATCTGGACGGTAGGGGCAGTCGTCATCATCCTGATGCTGTTCCTGCCGAATTTGACCATTGTCACCGGGTTTTTCACGCCCTCGAATGACAATTGGGAACATATGAAAGAATTCGTATTGCGTCAGTTTGTCATCAACTCACTGATTCTGACGCTCGCGACAGCGTTCTTCACGATCCTGATCGGGCTGAGCCTCGCTTGGCTGATCGCGCAATACGATTTTCCATTCCGGCGCTTTTTGAAGTGGGCGTTGATCCTCCCTCTTTCCATCCCGCCGTTTATCGGTGCTTACACGTACCACGGCATTTTGAATTTCACCGGCGCCGTGCAGACGACGCTGCGCGAGGGATTCGGAATGGAATTAGACCCGGCATATTTCGATATCATGAACTTGCCCGGGGCGATTTTCATTTACACGATGTTTTTGTACCCGTATGTTTATACGATTACGCAAGTTTACTTGTCCGAACAATCGGCGTCATTGATCGAAAGCACGCGTTTGCTCGGCAAAGGCCCTTGGCGCACGTTTTTCCAAGTGGTGCTGCCGATTTCCCGGATTTCCATCATCGCCGGCGCGAGCCTCGTCGTATTGGAAGTGCTGAATGATTACGGAGTCGTGAAATATTACGGCATTCAAACCTTTACGACCGCCATCTTCCAAAGCTGGTTCGGCCTTGGGGATTTGGATACGTCGATCAAACTGGCCGCTTCACTCATGGGCTTTGTCATCATCATCCTGCTCATCGAGAAATTGCTTCGCGGCAGGCGGCAATACAGCTATTTCTCAACGAAAGTGCGCCCGCTCCAGCTCATTCCGCTGAGCGGATGGAAAGGCTTTGCGGCGGCAGGCTACGGCATGCTGATCTTGAGCCTTGGATTCTTCATCCCTGTCATTCAACTGGTTGACTGGACGGTGTTGACCTTCGGGACAATCCCGATGGAAGAGTTCATGCGCTATGTGCAAAACTCGGTGTTTGTCGCCGGGCTCAGCGCCACCTTGATTGTCATCCTTGCGCTCATCGTCGGGAATTTCGCCCGCATGGTCCAAGGCAAATACACGAAGCTCTTGCCAAAACTGACGGTTCTCGGCTATTCGATTCCTGGGGCAGTTATCGCGGTTGCCGTCGTCACGGCTTTTGTCGCACTCGACGGCTACCTCGCTCCCCTTTATCTGGCGATCGGCCTTGAGACGACGCTGGTGCTGAGCGTCAGCATTGTTCTGCTGCTTGCAGCTTACATCATTCGGTTCTTCGCCATCGGCTACAATTCGATCGAGACAGGCTACGATAAGATCGGCACGAACTTCCGGGATGCTTCAAGACTGCTCGGCGCTGGCCCGACGAAGACCTTTTTCAAAGTCGATGTACCGATGATGAAAGGCGCGATTATCAGTGGATTTATCCTGGTCTTCATCGATGTACTCAAGGAGATTCCCTTGACATTGATCCTCAGACCGTTTAATTTTGATACATTGTCAACAAAAGCTTTCCAGTACGCAAGTGATGAAAAAATCATGGAGGCTTCACAAGCTTCCCTTTTGATTGTCGGTATTAGCGCCTTGGCCATTGTGATTTTCTATAAGATACTCGAGAAGGAGATGGATTGATATGTTTGTCGCCATTGAAGATGTGAGTTTTTCCTATCCGAATACACAGGCCCCTGCACTTGATCGGTTCACGCTAGACATTAAAAAAGGTGAGGTCATTTCGATCCTCGGGCGCAGCGGCAGCGGAAAAAGCACGATTTTGCGCTTGCTCGCCGGGCTTGAGCGGCCGAAACATGGACGCCTGGTCATCCAGGACGAGACCTTGTTCGACGACAAGACATTTTTGCAGCCGGAAAAGCGCGGCATCGGCATGGTCTTCCAGGACTACGCCTTGTTCCCGCATATGACGGTTGCCGCGAATATCATGTTCGGCTTGTCAGGCATGAAAAAAGCTGACAAGAAGCGGCGCATGCGCGAAATGCTTGAACTCGTCGAATTGGAAGAATACGAAAAGCGCTATCCGCATCAATTGAGCGGCGGCCAGCAGCAGCGTGTGGCAATTGCCCGAGCGATTGCGCCGAACCCTCATTTGATCCTGCTGGATGAACCGTTCAGTAATTTGGATGCCGAGTTGCAAGGGAAAATTCGCAAAGATCTTCGGGAGATTTTGAAAAAGGCGAACATCACCTCCATCTTCGTAACCCACGATGAAAAAGACGCGCATATCCTCGCCGACCGCATTGTGAAATTAAAAGACGGCAAAATGGATTTTGTCGGGCGCCCGTGCGATATGCTCGATACGTTCCGCCAAGAAGCCATTGCCGAATCCGAAGAAGTATTGAAACCTAAAGCTACCGTCAATGCGTAATATAGAAAAGCCGGCTCTTCCGTGATGGAAGGGCCGGCTTTTTTAACTGCTATTTTCACATAGCATGAGTATCAATTTCCACTTTCATCCATCCGCGGACGCTGTTGATGAACCAGATGGCGTCGAATGTGCCGAGCTCTTCTTTTTTCAGCACTTTCGTTTCGATGCGCCCTTCTTCAATCAGCTGTTCGCGATAGGTGCCGCCGAGCAGGCCGCTTGAGACAGGCGGCGTGTAGAAACGGCCGTCTTTTTCTGCGACCAGGTTGCCGATGGTGAACTCGGTCAATTCTTCACGTTCATTCCATAGCAGTACGGAAAAAGCGTCAGGTGCGTGCTGTTGGTGCTGTTCATAGATGCCGCGGTTGGTCGTTTTGTGATAGAGAAATGCATTTCGGTTGTCGACCGGCGATTTGGCGAGTGCGCAGCGGATCGGCTGCTCGATTCGGGCTGCCGGCTGTGCAGTCAGCTCCATCCTGCCGCTGCGCTCAAGCGTCAGGCGAACTTTGAAAAGGCCTGTCGCATACTGTGAGGCAAGTGATTCCAATTGTTTCGCCACAGCCTCTTCATCCCATGCAAAACGGAAATATGCCGCGCTTTTTTTCAGCCTCGCGAGGTGAAGCGCGACCAGCGGATAGTTTCCGTCTTCCAGCTTGAGCGATTCGAGCAAGGCGAATTCCGGACGCTGGTCGGTCAGCACGCGGGCTTTCGTCAATAGCTCCTCGTACTCGCCTTCGGATGTCGAATCCCAGGTGATGCCGCCGCCTACGCCGTAGCGTGCAGCCGATTTGTCCTGATCGATGACGACGGTACGGATCGGCACGTTGAAGACGGCATTTTTTCCTGGCGTGATGTAGCCGATTGCGCCGCAGTAGACTTCCCGCGGCGTCTGTTCGAGTTCGGCGATGTAGCTCATCGTGCTGACTTTCGGCGCGCCAGTGATTGAGCCGCACGGAAACAATGCCTGGAACCAGTCGAATACGCTGAGCCCTTCCGGCAGTTCAGCTTCTACTGTTGACGTGAGCTGATGGACAGTCGGGTATTTTTCCGCTTCAAACAGCTTCGGCACTTGCACTGTTCCCCGCTTGGCGAGTCGGCTCATATCGTTTCGCAATAGATCGACGATCATCAAGTTCTCGGCGCGTTCTTTTTCCGATTCGAGCAGCACATCCAAAATGGCCTCATCTTCCCAGCTCGTCCTGCCGCGCGGTGCGGTGCCTTTCATCGGCTTCGTGCGGATACGCGGGCCGTCGATGCGGAAGAATAATTCGGGCGATGCCGACAAAATCTGATGGCGCCCGATATCTAAGTAAGCGCTGTAATCTGCTTGCTGGTTACGTGCAAGCTGCTGGTAAAATGCTTTCGCATCCCCGTTGAATCCAGCGGTGAGGCGTTCCGTGTAATTCACTTGATAAGTATCGCCTTCTTCGATCGCCTGGCGGATTTTCTGGATGCCGTTCTTGTACTCAGCCACGGAGCCTTCGAGCGTCCAGGCCGACACTTCATAATTTCCATCGCCTGAAGGTGTTGGCGCTTGTGTTTCGCTATAGATGCCAAACCAGACGAGCGGCATTTCGGCTCCCTCATGCACAGCCATTTCCGGATGGAAAGCAGGCGCCGCTTCGTAGGAGACATAGCCCGCCGCGTAATAGCCTTGTGACGTGTAACGGTCGACTTGTTCAAAAACGGCTGCCACGTCCTTAAGCGACTTCGCTTCAAGCACCGCGTGCGGTTCGGAAAAGGCGATCGTCTCCGGCGTTCCGTCGTCTTTCGCAAAATCAAACTGCAGATAAGGGGCCATCATGTGCGCCTCCTTTCTTCTCACGATTCCATAATTGGGCGTTCTGATAGGCAGTCGCAAGCATTTGAAACCCATCCTTCGTCAAAATCGATTCGGGATGAAATTGGATGCCCTCGACCGGCAATTCTTTGTGGCGCACGCCCATGATGCTGCCATCCTCTGCTGTTGCCGTCACTTCGAGAATGTCTGGAAGCGTATCGATTTCTGCCACGAGCGAATGATAACGCACGACCGGCGTCGGTGAACTCAACCCCGCAAAAACTCCCTGCCCGCTGTGTACCACTTCCGATACTTTGCCGTGGACAGGCTGTGCGCCTTTACGGACTTTGCCTCCGTAAAACTCGACAATGCTCTGGTGGCCCAGGCACACGCCGAGTATTGGCACAGTCCCGCTGAGCTGTTCGAGCGCTTTGGTCCCGACGCCTGGCTGCAAAGGCTTGCCCGGCCCTGGCGACAGCACAATCAGCTCCGGTGATAAGGCTTCGATGTCTTGGAGCACGGCCTGGTCATTCTGGAAGACCTCCACACGCGCACCGAGCCGTTCGAAGTAATGGACCAGATTATATGTAAATGAATCATAATGATCGATGATGACAATCACGGGAAAAACTCCTCTTCAAGTGAAATGTTGCGTAGTTTCATTATAAAGGGAGTGAGGCGATTAAGTATAGCTTATGCAATAGCATGCAAACAGAAGCATTTCCGAATTAAGTTTACTTAACGGAACACTGACTATAAATAGCCTCATCCGTAAAGCACAAAGCTAGTTTATCTAGATTCGCCACTTTAGATAATTAAATCTGCCAGCATGCCCACAATAACATGCTGACCCTCATTTTCCAAATAAAGGATGCATACTAAAAACCCGGATCGCCAGGCGTCCGGGTTTTGTCTATTTAATCGATCTGGCGCAATGCGGCAGCGAGCCGTGCGGCGAAATTCTCCGGCGGTTCCTCTGCAATCAGGCGCAGACACACAATATTCGGGTTCGAGTCGATGCTTTGTTCAAATTCTGTCGGCAAGGCAATCGGGTATTGCTGCAATGCTTGCGTAAATAACGGCACTTCTTCAGGGAGCAGGTAAATGTCTGCTTCATTCATGGCAGAGCCATCGGATTTCAGGTTTCGAAACGATATATCGTGTTCCAGTGTGCAATCAAAACTTTTATCATGCAATTGAATGGTTACGGTCCGGTTTTTCTTGATCAGGCATTCCATGTCCGTGGTATCGGTTTCTGCCTCAAGCAAGTTACCGACCTGTTGTGCCAGGTCCATGATAGTGTGTTCGATTTTCATATCGTTCCCCTTTCTTAAAGCAAATTACGCCGAAAAGAAAACGCCGAAAAAAACCCAAGCAAGGGCTTTTTTCGGCGTTGGTTCCAGCGCTATAGTCTGTTCCATTTTACCAAATTAGAGTTGTATGTTTTTGAGCAGTGATAATTAATGCCTGATCGGAAATACTATGGCTTCCCGTTCGTGAATAGTATAAGATAAATCGTTCAAAAAGGGAAACTATAGGCCTACACTTACTTATACAAAATCAATCTTCTTCATCTTCTTCATCATCTTCATTATCTTCCGAATCCCCTTGATTCTCGCCCGGCATGACATCCGTTTCTTGCTCCATCTCCGGCTCGTCTTCCTCGCCGCCGCAAGCAGCAAGCATTCCCGCAGACAATATTGCAGCTGCGCCGACTTTCAGCCATTTCTGTTGTGCCATAGACCTTCCTCCTCTGTTTCAGTTCCTTATTAGCTCTATACCCGCTTGTCAAAAGGAGAAACTACAGGAGACTTTCAAAAGTTGGCAGCTAAGGGCACGCCTTTATGATGGCTGTATTTCGTCAACACACTTTTCGCGAACGCATCACAGCGCAGACGGTCATCCGCAGACGGCATCTGTTCGACTTTGAGCGTTGCGGCTAAGACGGTTGTCGCATGCAGCATGTCCCGGAACAGATCTACCGCGCCACAATACGTCGCAAAGCAGCGGTCTCCTGTTCCGAATACGCCTGTGATGTGCGTCTTATCCTGCTGTTCCATCGCTTCGTACAGGCCATGCAGCTGCTTCGGGATTTCCCCGTTCATCCACGTATAAGTACCGACTAAAACTATATCGTAACGGGATAGTTTAGAGAGATTGAATTCTTTCACTCGAAAAACATCCGGCTGCAGCCCCTGCCGCACGAATGCATCCACTACCATACGGGCGAGGCATTCGGTATGCCCCGTCGCAGAAGCATAGACAATTGCGACGTTCGGTTTATAATTCGTCAAAGCCGTTCGACTCCGATACTTTCGTATAGGCGCGTGATTTCTGTTCGAAGAAATCCGACTTCGTACTGTTCATCATCTCATCGCCGAAGACGCGGATCCACGGCATCGGGTTATCGCGTGTTTCATAGAGGTTGCCGAGGCCGATTTGGCGCAGTCGCTTGTTTGCCAAATACTCGACGTATTCGTTGAACTCATCAAGATCCAGGCCGTCGATATCCCCTAGGATATGCTGTGCCCATTCTTTTTCGAGTTCGACGGCGTGCGCTACTTCATCGCGGATCCAGTCGTTCATCTCATCTGTCGCGAGTTCCGGGTTTTCTGCGATCAAGATACGGATAAACTGGGAAACGAAATAGGCGTGCTGCATTTCGTCACGCTGGATATAGCTGATCATCGTGCTCGTTTTGAGCATTTTCTGCTGGCGGGCTAGGTGGTAGAAAAACGCAAAGCCCGCATAGAAATAAATGCCTTCCAAGTTAATCGAATTGACCGCAAGCTTCAATAAGTTTTCCAGATTGGGCTCCGTACGGAACGCTTCGTACGCAGATAAGATCCGTGCGTTGCGCTTTCTGACGAGCGGGTCGTTCTTTGCTTCGTCAAAGCGCCGGTTCTGTTCATCAAGTGGCACGAGTGAACTGAGTACGTAGGAATACGACTCGGTATGGACCGCTTCCTGCTGGGCGATGACGGCAAAAATCGACTTGAAGCTCGAATCGCTGACATAGTCCATTACTTGAGTCATCGTCGGCGTCTGCAGGCTGTCAAGAGACGCGAGTTGTGTGTTGATGCGCAAAAAGACGTCTTTTTCGGTATCCGATAGTGAGTCCCAATTTTTAATATCATCCTGCATATTGATTTCCTGCGCTTTCCAGAAGTTCGCCAGCAGCGCTTGGTACAGTTCATACATATGCGGATGGGCGATATCGTTCCAATTGAGCAAGCCGGAGCTCGCCCCGCCGACAATGGCGGTCGAGCGGTTCGGTGCATCCGGGTCCATCAATGGTTGTTTCGTTAAGGTTTGCATACTCCTCATCCTTTCTTAGCTTTCACATGCCTCGCATGCTTCGATTTCTTCCTGCGACGTGCTGCGCACATAATAGCTCGTCTTCAATCCGCAATTCCACGCTTCGAGGTGCAACTCCAGCAATTCCTTAGCGCGGATCGTGTGCGGCACATACAAATTAAAACTGATCGACTGGTCGATATGGCGCTGTCTCGCGGCATTTTGGCGGATGCTCCATTTTTGGTCGAGCACGTGGCGTGCGCGGCGGTAATAGTCATATGTCCGGTGATTGAGGTCCGGTGCCGTTACATTAAAGCGGAAATTCTTTTTCTCTTCTGCGTATTCGACGGCATACAGCGGATCGATGCCGTCTGTCGAACCGCCAATTTTAGCGGTCGACGAGTTCGGCGCAACAGCCATCATCCAGCCATTGCGGACACCAGATGCTGCAACTTTGCGGCGCAGCGCGTCCCAGCGTTCACTGTTGTAGCCGCGGCGCTCGAAAAAGCTGCCTGTATGCCATTCGGAATTCTGGAATTCACTGAAAGCCCCTTTTTCCTCTGCCAATCCCGCAGATGCGCGGATGGTGTGCCAAGCGATTTCTTCGTACAAACTGTCTGCATACTCGACCGCTTCTTCTGTTTCCCAATGGATGCTGCGAAGCGCCAGCAGATGATGCCAACCGAATGTTCCTAACCCAACGGCGCGGTACTTGCCATTCGTCACTTCTGCCTGGCCGACCGAAATCGTGTTCAAGTCGATGACATTATCGAGCATGCGCAATTGAATCGGGATGAGGCGGGATAAGACGTCCGCCTGCACCGCTCTTGGCAAGTTGATGGACGATAAATTGCAGACGACGAAATCGCCCGGTTTTTTCACAGTGACCAAATTGCCTTCTTCGTCTTTGTATTCTTTGATAATTTCAGTCGGCGACATGTTCTGTGCGATTTCACTGCACAGATTACTGCAGTAGATAGATGTTTTGCCAATGCCGCGCAAGTGCTTGTTTGGGTTTTGGCGGTTCACTTCGTCGCGGTAGAACATGTACGGCGTTCCGGTCTCGAGTTGCGACACCATGATGCGCGCCATAACATCCATCGCACGGAACGATTTTCTGGCCAATAAAGGATGGTTGACCGCTTCCTCGTATTTTTCCGTAAAGTATTTACGGTCCGTTTCATCGTAGAAATCTTCCAGGCCAAGCGGATTGCCCTGGTCGTCTTTCCAGCCCATCACTTGCTTGACTTCGTGCGGGCAAAACGTATGCCATTCGCCGATGCTGCGGCCGTTGTCATCCGTTTCCTGCAATTTTTGCATAAACAAATCCGGAATCGACACGCCGGTGAAAATATCGTGTGCTTTGCGGCGCTCATCGCCGTTATTTGTTTTCAAATCCAAGAAGCCATTCATGATGTCTTTATGGAATACATCAAGGTAAACTGCCACTGCGCCTTGGCGCTGGCCAAGCTGGTCGACGCTGACGGCTGTGTCGTTAAGCAGGCGAATCCACGGGATGACGCCTGACGAATTGCCTTTGAATTTACGGATGTCGGAACCAAGTGCGCGCACTTTCCCGTAATAAACGCCGAGGCCGCCGCCGTCTTTACTGAGGCGCGCGACGTCCCAGTTGTTCTGGTAAATGCCATCAAGCGAATCCGCTACTGTGTCGATAAAGCACGAGGACATTTGCCCGAAGCTCTTCCCGGCATTCGATAAGGTCGGTGTCGCCACTGTCATATACAAATTGCTCATCGCCCAATATGCTTCTTTGACGAGTTCGAGGCGGCGCACTTTCGGCTCTTTTTGCATCAAGGTCATCGCGATGACAAGAAACCGCTCCTGCGGCAATTCCCACACACGCCCGTCATAGTCTTTTGCCAAATAACGATCCGCCAATAAAAACAGGCCTATGTAATTGAATAATTCATCGCGTTCTGGCGCAATTTCTTGGCCTAATACACGGATTTCGTCCTCGGAATAAGCTTCCAGCAAATCTTTCGAATAAATGCCGAGTCGGCTCAGCCCCTCGATCAACCCGTAAAAATCATCGTATTTGTTCGCTGCGCTATAGCCGCGCGTTTGTGCAGCTTGTTCGTATAATTTCTCCAAATACAATCCTGCTGCTTCGAAGGTCCAATGCGGCTCGTCCATCGACACCCGGTCAAGTGCATCTTGAATTTTTTTATCGCGTTCTACTGCCCCTAAAGTCATTTCAACACAGCTCCTTTGCGTATTCGTTTGCGATCATTCGGCGTTCTTTTCGCTCCTGTGCGTTCTCAAACAAACGTTTTTCATTTTCCGTTTCCGGTACTACGCCTGCGACCGGCGTCGGCCGACCTTCTGCATCCACGGCCACCATCGTTAAAATCGAAGTGGTCGTCAAACTGCGCGTGCCGCTTTCGATGTGCTGGCATTCTGCTTTGACGTACACTTCCATCGAGGTCCGGCCTGTTGAAATGACGACGCCTTCCAAAATCAAGATATCGCCGACTTTTGCCGAGGACAGGAAATTGACGTTGTCGATCGATGCGGTCACGACTGCGCGGCGGCTATGTTTCATTGCCGAGATGGCGGCGATTTCGTCGATATACGCGAGGACGGTGCCCCCGAAAATCGTGCCCATATGATTGGTATCCGGCGGCAAGACGAGCCGGGACTGGATGGTCCTGGATACGCCAGCCGGAAGTTGTTCTCTATGCATAACGAATTCCTCCTTATAAAAACAAAAAAGCCCCCACTCTCCGAAGAGAATGGGGGCATAAACGCAAGTTAATTAGGTGGGCACACTTGGGCCGCACAAACCAAACCTTTGTCATCCTTCCCAATTCCCGGAGAAGTGCAAAACGACAACAGAGGCAGGTCTCCTGGCTCGCGCGTCACTCTCCCATGCCCTTCCCGTCCATTGGACAGTGGGATTTCATGGTTCGTCTGCGCTTACAGTTGCGGGAACAGCTCCGGGATTTCACCGGATTCCCTATTCAGCCCATATTGGGCACCTTTGTTGCGGTATCACTATATATGGTGTTGAAATTTTACATCATCACCAAATCTTGTAGTTTCACTATAGACCAGTTCGAATTTCGCCGCAAGGATTTTCTCGCACTTCCTGTAGAAAGTGAAAAAGGGTCTAGTTGCTGGCGTGTTTTTCGTATAAAACTTTCAATTTGTAGTTAATTTTTGATACGTGGTTCGTTGAATCTTGCTGGTTGTGTATAGATGGCGAGAGTTTGCTTCTAGAATCGTTCCAGTGGTTGGTTTATGCTTCATTTTAGTAGTCGCCTCCGGGCTTTGGGTTGGCCTCTCGCAATAAGCCAGGAAGAGCGTCTGTCTTATTGCTTCGGCTCACCCTTTTGCGCTCGGCGGCTCGGAGATTTCATTGTGAGTAGACTGTTTAAATAGTTTTATTTCTTTAGTTAGTTGCCGGCTAGTGGGGAAATCGCTTCCCGGGGCAGGCTTCGGTGAAGACAGCGAGAGCTTACTTGTGAAATCGTTCAGGCGTTCCAGTTATGCATCATCTTGGTAGTCACCGCCGGACTTTGGGTTGGCCTCTCTCAATAAGCCAAGAAGAGCGCCTGTCTTATTGCGTCGGCTCACCCCTTTGCGCTCGGCTGCTTGGAAATTTCATTGTGTGGAGTATGATTAACCAGCTCTGCTTCTGTATACGTTGCCGGCTAGTGGGGAAATCGCTTCCCTGGATGGGCATGTAATAAGATAGTGTGGAGGTCATTTCGAATGATTTCAGCATTCTATTTGTTCTTCACATCAACTGCGCTGTCTAGCTTTGGATTAGCTCTTAGTAAAACTCCAAACGCTATCTCCGCTCCCCCCTCTATTTCCCAGGAAATAAAAAGACCGCGCAATTGCCTGCGCGGTTTTTGTTATCCATCGACCCATTCAGATTCAGCTTCTGGCTGCTTTCCTTTTTGGTTCGTGGCTTCTTTATTGTCTTTGCTTGTATACGGCTTAAAACTTTTGGCTTTGTTTTTGCCTTTTTCCCAACGGTTCCAGCCTTTTTTGCCGGTTCCTTGGCCTACGCCGCTTTTTGATTTTGCTTTCGCTTTGCCCATTTCTTTCACTCCCGTTCACTCATCGTGACGTTCAGCTTACCACATCCCGCCGCTTTCGTGAACAGTTCGTGTTTAGGCCTCGAGCACTTTCTGGATATCTTTGTGCATCGAATCAGGCGTATCTTTCGGTGCGAACCTCGCCACGACTTTGCCATTCGGGTCGACAAGGAACTTCGTGAAATTCCATTTGATGCCGCTCGACAGGAAGCCTTTCGTGTTCGACGTCAAATGATCGAACAGCGGGTGCGCATCTTTTCCGTTCACTTTGATGATGTCGTGCATCGGGAACGTGACGCCGTAAGTCATGCGGCACGACGATTCGGCATCTGCCGCTTCCCCGACTTCCTGGCCGAACTGATCGGACGGAAAGCCAAGTACGACTAGGCCTTCATCTTTGTAGCGCTGGTAAATCTTTTCGAGGCCGTCAAACTGGCCGCGCAGGCCGCATTTGGTCGCCGTGTTGACGATGACCATCGGCTGGCCTTTGTAGCGTTCGAGCTTATACTCTTCCCCGCTGGCATCGGTGACCTTAATATCGTAGATTCCCATCATTCATCACTCCTGTTTCCATGAATTTTCATAAATCCATCTCGCCGAAAAATGCATTTAAGGCTTTCAGGTTGTTCATCAGTTCGATGGCATTGACATCGAGATAATTGCAGCTGGTAATCTTGTCGTGAATGGCCTGCTCAATCGGCTTTTCATCCGCACGCGACTTTTCCGTCAAAGAAATCCGGAAAGCGCGGCGGTCTTCAGCCGATTGTTCTTTCACGATGCGGCCATTTTGAATCATTCGGTTGATGATCGGGTTGAGCGTGCCGGTGCCGAGGCCGAGTTGCCCCCCGATTTCTTTCATCGTCAAGCCGTCTTCTTCCCACAACACGAGCAAGACCAAATACTGCGTAAAGGTCAGGCCGAACGGTTCTAAGGTCTTCGCATAAAGTTTCGAGAAATTGCTCGACGCTTTATACACTTCAAAGCATAGTTGCTGTTCCAGCTTGGTTGGTTTGTCCATGTCATCACCTGTTTTTCTGCTTATCGAACGACAATCTCCACGTCCACTGAATCTTTGATCGCTTTGGAATATGGGCAATACGCGTGGGCTTTGTCGACGTATTCCTGTTTCTTGCCATCTTCCAGGCCGTCGATATCCACTTCGAGGCGCACTGCGAGTTTCACGCCGCCGTCTGTTTTATCGCCCAGCAAGGAAACTGTCGCTGTGACTTCGCTGTTCGTTACTTTCACTTTATCACGTTCCAACACGAAGTCCAATGCACTGTTGAAGCAAGAGCTATAGCCTGCCGCAAACAATTGCTCAGGGTTGGTTGCCGTATTCGGCTGGCCGCCAAGCGCGACTGGCTTTGCTACATCAAGATTGAAAATATTATCTGGTGAATAAACCGTGCCTTCACGTCCACCGCTGTTGATCATTGTCGTTTCAAAAATTGGTTTCATTTTTATATCCCTCCAAAAATTATATCTTACACGATCTATATTAGAATAAATCGTACACGATGTAAAATGAAATGCTTTGGTTTTTTTCAAAAGAAAAATCCCAGATGCAAGATCCGGGATTTCCACTTCTTTATTCGCGATAGCTGAGCTTCAATAAATATAAGGAATCAAGCGGGCGCGGTGCTTCATCCATTCCTTGTATTCGGGCCCGAACTTTTCGACGAGCAAGGCTTCTTCGTGCTGCATGCGTTTATTGAGTGCAAAAGCGAGCAACAAGCCGCCGGCAATCGCCGAAATCGGGCTCGTAAAGAACAGCGCCATGCCGATGCCGATCAAAAACAAGCCAGTATAAAGCGGGTGGCGCAGCTTGCGGTAAGGGCCGCTGCTGACGATCGTATCGCCTTCCCTAACCGTCACGTGGCGTGTGAATTGTGATTTCAAGTGAATGATCCCCCAAAATCGCAAAAAGACGCCGATGATAAGCAACACGAGCCCGATCGGCCTGAGCACCGAGGCAATTTCTGTTTCCGCCAGCTCCTGAAGCCAATAACCAAACACGATGGTGGCAATCAGCGACAATAGGATCCCGAAGAATGTCCTTTTTTCGACCGGGTCGCCTTGCCCGGTCTCGCGATTTTTAAAAACGATGAATTCGACCAGCCAAATAACGCTCACAGCGGTGAAAACCCAGTCCATCCACCCCATCACATCCACCTCTTTCTTCTCCTTAAAATACTATAGAAGATGCCGCTCAAATACAATTTCCAACTGGTTGCGAATAGAAAAAGCTGTCCCGGCACCTTACCGGAACAGCTCTTCTTTAGTCTTCGTCCGTCACCGACAACTCAACGAGCATCGCGGTGAAAACGATGAAAATGGCCATTAATGCGATTACCATCGTGAACATTGTCCTCAACTCCTACCATGTAATAAATCCTTTCGAGCCAGGCGGTGCATGTTGGATCATGTGGGTCAGTGGAATCGCGTATGCAATGATGATCAACGCGGCGGCAATGCCGATCCAAATCCACCAGTTTTCCAGCCATTTCGGTGTATTCGACATATCGCTTTCCGCCAGCGGGAATTCCACCATCTGTTCAGGCGTTTCCGCTTTTGGCGAAACGAACATCGTCATGATGACGATATACATCAAGATCATGGCAGACAGGAACAAAATCGTGCCGCCGATCGCCATCGTCACATGGTTCGAGATGATGCCGTCAAACCATTCCATCGCCGACGGGTGGTCGTTATAGCCGCTGTAAGCTGTGCGGCGCGGAGCCCCCATCAAGCCTAATACGTGCTGTGCAGTCGACATGAGCAGCATACCGATCGACCACGTGATGATCTGGACAAAGCCGAGGCGCTGCATGCGCTTCGTGAAACGGCGCCCCGTCAAATATGGGATGAGCCAGAAGGTCAAGCCCATAAACGTCATCGCGACAGGCGTTCCGACGGTAATATGGAAATGCCCGACAATCCATAAGGTATTGTGGACGACTTCATTCAATTGAAAACTGGCATTGATGATCCCGCCAGCGCCCCCAGGAATGAAGAACGCCATGGCGATGAAAATCGACGTGAACCGGACATCTCGCCACGGCAATTTCTTGAACCAGCCAAAGAGGCCGGTGCCGCCTTTTTTGCGCCCTGAAATTTCAAAGGTCGCAAACATCGAGAACGCCGTCATGAGTGATGGCACGATGACCATAAAGGTCAAGACGACCTGCAGGAACTTCCAGAAGTTCGAGATACCCGGCTCCGTCAATTGATGATGGAACCCGACCGGAATCGAGAACAGAATAAACAAGACGAAGGCGAGACGTGCCAAGGAATCACTGAACACTTTCACGCCAAGCAGTTTCGGCACGATCGTGTACCAAGCGATGTACGCTGGAAGCAGCCAGAAATACACAAGCGGGTGGCCGAAATACCAGAACAGCGAACGGCTCAATTCCACATTGATCGTATCCGTCCAACCGAATGCCCACGGAATGTATTGGAACAACACAGTCGCAACAACGCCAAGACAGGCGATGATCCATAACACGATGGTCGTGACCGTCATGAACGCAAACAAGGGACTCAATTGCCCTTTATTGTTACGGCGCCAAACCATGTAATGGCCGACCAAGGCAAAACTCGAGATCCACGTGCCGACAATGACCAAAGCCAGGCCGACATAATAAAATCCGTTCGCTTTCAGCGGGGCGTAAAATGTATAAAGCACTGAAGCTTCACCGGCCACAATCATGACTGTAGCCATGACCGTTCCGAGCAGCGTCACCCACAGACCGATCCATGAAAACAAGCGGACTTTAGGGCCGAAGCTGCCAAGGCTTTTGCTCATGCCGGTGATAAAGAAGGCGAAAATGAAAAAGGTCGTATAAATAAGTGCAAGCAAGACGCCGTGCGCAGTAAGGATTTGGTAATAATCAAGCCAAGCCGGGAGCTGAAGTGCGTCGTTGCGGATAAATACCTGCAAGACGCCCATGAGCGTACCGATCAAAAATGCGGTATAAGCGACACCTAAGTGCCATAAGGCGATTTTACGTTCTGGTTGGGCAATCATGTCAGTACACCTCAATTTCCGTAGACATCATATGGTGCCCGGTGCCACAGTATTCGTTGCACAGAATCAAATACTTGCCCGGTTCTTCAAATGTGTAGGATTTGGTCGTAATCCGTCCGGGAACGACCATCATATTGACTTTCGTGTTGTCGATCGTAAAGCTGTGCACCACATCCGTGCTGGTGACTTTAAAAATGATTTCTTTGCCGGCCGGCACCCGCAAGTCCGGTGCGTTGTAGCCGAAAGCCAGTGCGACGATCGCTACTTGATATGTATCTTCGTCCAATTGCGTGACTCCCGGGTTATCGAATGGCGCGGTTTCGTTCACTTTCTCCGGGTCGATGGTGTCCATCCCTCCGGACGGCGTGTGATTTTGCGAAAATGCGCTGACGCCGACGACGCTCAAAAAGACGATGAGCGAGACGATGCCGAAACTGAGCCAAATCTTCTCGTATTTATGGAAATGCATGATGAATCTCTCCTTTTTTTATCTCGCTACGTACATCAAATACACGGCAACCCACATGGCAACGATGACGATGCCGACGAAGAATACACTGACGAGTGTCCCCTTCAAATTCACCTCATGATCCGATTGCTTCTTATCCATTGCTTCCACCTCTTCGCTCGTTTGCTGTTTCCTTTAGCATAGGACCTAAGTTTCGGTTTAGCTGTGACATAAATCACACCTAGCCGTTTTTATTTTTAGCTGTCCATATTTTCGCCAAAAAAATAAAGCCTGCAGATGAGCAGGCTTTTAGGTAGTTGCTATTTGTTGGAATGAATGGTGGAGATAGCGTGTGGCGTTGTTCCGCTGTTCTATTGGAGTTTCATGTTGGCAGTCGCCGCCGGGCTTTGGGTTGGCCTCTTGCCATAAGCCAGGAAGAGCACCTGTCTTACGACGTCGGCTCACCCTTTTACGCTCGGCGGCTGAGAGATTTCATTGAGTCGGGTATGTTTAATCAGATCTGCTTCTTTATTCAGTTGCCGGCTAGTGGAGGAATCGCTTCCTGGATTAGGTGTGTGCAGGATAGTTGGAGTTTGCGAGTGGCGTTGTTCCCCTGTTCTATTTTTCTTCTTGGTAATATTCGCTGCCTTGCTTTGGGTTGGCCTTTGGCAGTAAGCCAAGAAGAACACTTGTCTTACTGCGTCGGCTCACCCTAGGCGCCGGCAGCTGAGAGATTTCATTGCCTGTAGATTGTTTAATCGCATCTGCTTCAATATGCAATTGCCGGCTAGTGTGGGAATCGCTTCCTGAGATGGTGCATCTGAAAAGCCGCTGATTGAGCAAGTTAAGGTTATGGGTTTGTTTGGTAGATAGAGACATGTGACCCTTCATTCTTCTACCTGTTTGAAGCAAGCTATAGAATAATATGAATTTCTACATTTCATTTTAAAGGAGCTGAAGAACTGATCTTCCACTCTAAAGCTAGAGACGGAGTGGAAGGGGCCGACTCCGGGAGGATTAGCGAGACAATTGAGACCCTGCAGGAGCGCAGCGACGAAGCGGCTCAATGCGAGCCCTCCGGAAAGCGTGCCCCTGCAACGAAGTCGAAAAGCCGAAGCTTTTCCTTTCATTGCTCTTATATTTTAGCTATATAACTCCTTTGCACCACGCTCTTAAGGAGAAAAAGCCAATTTTACTAGAGCAAACAAAAAGCCTACCGTAACGGCAGGCTTTAAGATTAGTCGATTTTGCAGAGGTAAATTGGGCATTCTTCACAATTGATGTCGAATTTCAGTTTGGGAATATTGTATAGAACGATTTTGCCGTCTTTCATGCCGACGGTTCCTTGTTTGCGCAAGTCGCTGAGCATCCGGTTGACCATTTCCCGGCTCATGCCGCAGAAATTCGCCAACTCTTGATTCGTCAACAAGACATCGATCAATAGGCCGCCTTCCGCTTCTACGCCGTAGCTATTGCCGAGGCGGATCAAAGTCGAATACAAAGCCCCTTTTTTGCCGTGGAGCATCAAATCACGGAAACGGGTTTGCGTTTTCTGCTGGTCGATGCCCATCCATTTCATGAATGCCATCGCAAGCGAAGGGTCTTTTTCAAGCGATTGTTCCAGTTCTTCGACGGGAATTTTTAAGCAGACGGTCTTGGTCAGCGCACGGGCGTCCAGTAAATAAGTGGCCCCTTTTGCGAACACGGTAATCTCGCCGACCATTTGACCGGTGCCGCAAATCTTCAATGATAGCTCACGGCCATCGGGTGTTACTTTTCCGATCTGCACTTTTCCGGAACGGAGAATGTAAAGGCCTTTTACCGCCTCCCCTTCACGGAAAAGATAATCACCTTTTTGATATTTTTTGACTTGATGGCTGATCGTCAGTAGCTTCTCGAGCTCGGGTGTCAAATTGCCGATTCCTGATTCCAAAGGGTTCCCCCCTCCTTTCTCGTACTCTTGCTTTTTTCAAGCGTACCATATCCCCCATAAAATTTGGATGCGTTTTCACAATTCAGCCAAATCTTATGGGAAATTTTCTGAAAAAAGAAGGAAGTCCCCGACAATGTATCGAAAGGTAGCAGTATAGAAGGAGGAATGAACAATGACTTTGAAATATTCTCGAATTTTGGTGGCAGTGGATGGTTCGAAAGAAGCTGAATGGGCTTTCAAGAAAGCCGCAGCCGCAGCTTCCCGAAATCACGCTGACCTCTACCTCGTGCATGTCATCGATAATCGCTCATTCGGCTCCATTGAAGCATACGACCGCACGATTGCAGACCGCGCACTGCAAAGCGGGGAAGAATTGCTTGCCCGCTACAAGGAAGAAGCGACTTCGCACGGTGCTACAAATGTCCATACGATGATCGAATACGGTTCACCGAAAACAGTCATTCCAAAAAAACTGGCGAATGAACTGAAAGTGGACGTCATCGTTTGTGGCGCTACCGGGCTGAACGCCGCGGAACGCCTGATTATGGGGAGCGTTTCCGAGCGTATCGTCCGCACAGCTAAATGCGACGTGCTCGTGGTCCGCAGAAACCAAGAAGACATCGACGCAGACGAATAACAAGCTCCAACATAAGAAAAGCCTTTCCCGGTTAAAGCGGGAAAGGCTTTTCTTCGTCTTACTCCGTTTCGCGGGTTTGCTGGAATGCCAGCGTATCCCAGAACGAAATATCTTGTGTATCGATCGAACCATCCGCAATGGCACGGACTGTCGATTCCAATGTCGTAATGGTTTGCTTGATCAAATAGCCATTGCTCTTCTGGCCAAGGACATACGGCTCGTATTCGTGGTCGGACATGCCGCGCATCTCGAACAGCAATGTCGAAATACCGTATTCGACTGCAATGCCGTTGCGGCTGATGGTTTCAGCGTCACCGCCGCGGTATTTCCCAAGATGGCCCCATCCTGTGGAGTCGACGGCATTAAACACGACAGCCCCTAGCTTTTTCGATCCTTCCACGACATCAGGGTCAGCGTTCGGTGTGGTCGGATAAAGGATTGAGCCCGACACCAATTCGCCGTCGCGTTCGCTATTGACCCCTTGATGGTGCAGGTCGATCATATAATCGATGTCATATTTGCTCATGACATTGTCATGCAAAGCTTTTGTTTCAGGCTGTATTTTATCAACATGGTCGCGGTTCAAATCCACCCCAACTGCGTTATAGCGCGTTAAATTGCGGTCGCCTGACGCTACGTAATCGTCCAATGAGAAATCGACATCTCCCATGGCGCCGTCTGCATTGAGCATTGGCACGACCAGGATATTGACGTTATCCGTAACGCCTTTCATTTTGCCGGTGCCTAGATGCTTGATGAATTCAAGCGCTCCTTCTGTCGTCAGTTGCTCATTGCCGTGCTGCTGCGTCAAGAAAAGAATGGTCGGATTTTCCGGATTGGTCATGTATTTTGCCACGTATAAATCGCGCCCTTTAACGCTCTGCCCAATGACTTCGAGTTCCATATTTGCTTGTTTGGCATCCTGTTTCTTCAGAAAGTCAGCCATTTCCGAGTAGGTGGTCAAAATGGACGTGTTGATTGTTTCGTTGCCGCCATATCCAGGCCCGTTGCCGACTGCTTCCACTACAGTAGAATTCATCGGTACTGCACTCAAAGCAAGAGCCCCCGCCAATGACAATGTTAATACCCCTTTTTTTAATGATTTCATCGATCCATCACTCCTTTTTGTATGTTGCCATCCCACCCTTTCCGTTTTTCCTCCTTCTTCTCCTGCTCGAAATATGAAAACGATTCCTTCGTAATACGAAACAAGAACCTTCTGCTGACCACAGCCCTATCAGAAATAATAGAAAATACTAATTATTCTACAAAAACATTACTTTCTCCTTATAAAAGATTACATTTTCTCCGCTTATATGTCGCTTATGACAACATAGACCTGCATTTGATAAGAAACTGTAATAATAAATAGGTTTATGCGGTGGTACAATGGGTCTGCCGGAATTTTTGACGGCTTTTTTTCATGGCTTTAGCCATGCTTTATTACTGCAGAAAAGAATTCTTAAATAGAGAAACGATAAATAAGTAAGGGAACACGAAAGGAGCACAACACATTGAACACATGGTCCAAATGGTTCGTAGCAGCATTATCCGCTGTTCTGGCACTATCCATCTTCTTGCCGACAGCAAGTGCTGATAAATTGTCCGACCTCGAAAAAGAAAAACAACAGGTCGAGCAAGAAAAGAACAACTTGAATTCCGAAATCCAGTCAAAGAACAATGCAATCGTTGAAAATCAGACGAAGCTTGAAAAAATCATGAACAAAATCCAGGAATTGAACGGCGAGATCGAAGAAACGCAAGGCAAAATCGACGGCGTTCAAGCACAGATTGACCAAACGAAAGTCGAAATCGACGAGTTGAAAGAATCGATCGAAGAACTGGAACGCAAAATCGCAGAACGCGAAGAACTTTTGAAAGAACGGGCACGCGCTATTCAATTGAGCGGCGGTTCCGTTGACTATATCGACGTATTGCTTGGGGCAAACAGCTTTGTCGACTTTATCGACCGTGCTTCTGCCGTTAACACCTTGATCGAAGCAGACCGCGAAATCATGCGTGAACAGGCAGAGGATAAAAAACTTTTGGCTGAACAAAAAGCAGAAGTTGAAGAAAAGCTCGCAAAACAAGAAAGCCAAAAAGCAGAACTTGTGGACTTGAAAGATTCATTGGACGCACAAAAGAAAAAACAAGACGATTTGCAGGATGATTTGAAAGCAGAACAGAAACGCCTAGCAAAAGAAAAATCAAAACTTGAAGAAGATCATGCAAAAGCCATGAACATCAGTTCTTCACTCGAAAAGAAAATCGGCAAAGAACAAAAACGCCTAGCGGAAATCGCACGTAAAGCGGAAGAAGAACGCAAAGCGAAAGAAGCCGCAGCCCGCAAAGCCGCAGCTAAAAAAGCAGCACAATCCAGTGCTCCTGCAGCCACTGTGACACAAGCGGCAGCGCCTAAATCAAGCGCTGGATTCATCCGCCCTGCAGCAGGCCGCCACACTTCAGGGTTCGGCGGGCGTGATATCGGCGCAGGAGCTGAAACACACCTTGGCTATGACATCGCCAACAGCCCAGGAACACCAATCCATGCAGCAGCAAGCGGTTATGTCTCACATGCTGGTTCAATGGGCGGTTACGGCAACGTCATCATCATTACACATGTCATTAACGGACAAAGTTACGCCACGACATATGCACATTTGAATTCCATCAATGTTTCTGTCGGCCAAGCTGTCTCACAAGGACAGAATATCGGCGGCATGGGCAACACCGGCCGTTCAACTGGCCCGCACTTGCACTTTGAAATCCACATCGGCAACTGGAACGGCGCTCGTTCAAACGCAGTTGACCCAGCATCTTATATTGGCGGCTAACCACTATCCGCTATAAATAAAAGGCAGTATCCGAGAATCTCGGGTACTGCCTTTTTTGCATCTATCGAATTCTGCTAAGAAGTTAAATTCTTCCTTTTATATGTTAGACTGAAGGAAATAAACAGATTTCTTTCTATATAATAGTCATTTGCAAAGACAATAATTCAATTCGTAGAAATATGAAGATTGGAAAGGAAGATTAGGATGAAAACACTTCTCGAACTAATCCGCGTGATTGCCATCTTGGTGATCCTGGGAATGGACGGTGGATTGATTTTGGCAGGATTTTATGCGAACAGCCCTGATACCGAACCATATCGGTGGCTCGGCGGCGTCGCGGTGTTAGTGCTGATTTTTGTGTTGTACCGCAATAAGCTGCAGTTCTCGGGTTGGTATCAAGGAACAAGGCGCGACAAACTGCATCGGCCGATTACGATTTTATTGGTCTCCGCTTCTGTTTTGCTGATAATTTCACCGTTTGTTTTAGCAACCTTCTCAGCTTAAGCAGAGAGTTAAAGCAATTTCTAATAATGAGGTGGAGCAATGGATTCGAATCAATCAAGAAAAGAAAAGATACAAAACCCATACTTTTCGTTAAGCATCGGCGCTATAGGGATGTTGCTTTTGACTTTTGGCATCTTTGGATTGGTTATCGGCAATGTGGATACGGATCCCGCTAAGTTTTTTCTGCCGTGCGCTGGGCTGATCATCTTAGTTCACTACATATACTATTTGGAAAAGAAAGCTGGCATCAGCGATAAGTTGATCTGGATCCGGGCGTTGGCGATTATAGTAGTTCTCGCGGTGGGAGCATACATGGCTTATTGAACGGGTTTATCCTAATAAACGAGGGGGTTCCTTCAATGAAACAGAAATTGCTGTCCATCTTTTCGTTCCTGTTATTTCTCGCCCTGCTCATCCCCTTCGCGTATTCTAGCAGCCGGTTAGGGACACTTTTATTCGAGGGGTTATTTGCGCTCGGTTTTTACTCGCCGCTCGTGCTGGCTGTGATCGGATTCACTGCGGCTTGGTTCGGGGTCCGGACTGTTTACCGAATGCTGCTCACTAGCGGGCATGCTGTTCTTTTCGTGCTATATGCTTTCTTGCTATTTGTCGTGAAGTTCGGCTTTCAGGAACCATAATCCGTTGACTACAAATAGAATTGGGGGCTTTTCATGATTTTTGTATTGGCTGGGTATATTGCTTTGCTGATTTTTTCGGTGAAAGCCTTCGCTGGCAAGCAAGCTCATCGGTGGATCCATTCCGGATACATTACGGTTTTCCTGCTGCCTTTTCTGGTGATGGCAGTGTTCCTTCGAATCATCGGCCCCTTTGTCGGCTCCGGAATCGGGGCGAGCGCTGTCGGCATGGCCTTCGCACTTGTGACTTTGATTACCGGCCTTGGCTTTTTGTATATTGGCTACACTTCCAAAAGCAACCATTAAAAAAGATTGCCCTCATCCGCCATGAAAATGGCTTAGAAGGCAATCTTTTTTTATTTCGACCCGTATAGCTGCTCGAGTTCTTCTTCTTTCATCGTGAAGCGGTGCTGTTCTTTCGGGAACGCGCCGCTCTTTACTTCTTCGACGTACTGGGCGAGCCCTTGTTGCATGGTCTCGCCTGCTTCTGCATAGGACTGGACGAATTTCGGCAAATGGTGCGAGCCGTATTTAACGGTGTCGTGGTAGACGAGCACTTGCCCGTCGGTTTCGTTGCCGGCGCCGATGCCAATGACCGGAATGTTGAGTTCTTTCGTGACTTGGGCAGCCAATTGATGCGGGATGCATTCGAGTACGAGCATGCAGGCTCCTGCCGCTTCGCACGCTTTGGCGTCTTCGATCAATTGCTTGGCAGCGCTGGCTGTTTTGCCTTGCACTTTATAGCCGCCGAGCACAGCCGCTGATTGCGGCAATAAACCGAGATGGGCGACAATTGGAATGCCGGCTCCAACAAGCTTTCTTGTCACTTCAAGTACTTCTCCTGCGCCTTCGAGTTTCAAGGCTTGTGCGCTCGTTTGCTGGAAGATTCGCATGGCATTTTCAAGCGTGCGGTCCCAGCTGCCGTGAAACGAGCCGAACGGCATATCAACGACGAGGAACGTGTCCATTGCCCCTCTCCGTGCCGCTTTCCCGTGATGGACCATATCCTCGACCGTCACCTTGACGGTTGAATCGTAGCCGAGCACGACCATGCCGAGCGAATCGCCGACAAGCAGCACATCCATCCCCGCCGCTTCCGCGATTTTGGCGGACGGATAATCGTAAGCCGTCAGCATCGCAATCTTGTTCCCTTGCTGTTTCATCTTCATCAATGAAGCTGTATTTTCCATTGTTCTCTCCTTCCGGGAAGGAAACCTTTGAAAAAAGCCCGCCGCAAAAAAGCGGACGGACAGAATTTGATTGTGTCGGTTTCTCCGTCCCTGTCGTTTTTCAGATCAAGGCAGATCTATTGAGTTGTTAAGCTTTTTTACAGGTGCAGTTCCTGATGGATACCACCCTGTTTTTACTATAGCAGATGCTTACGCCAGCCGAAAGTCACTCACCCTTCAGCATCACTTGGAACGCAGCGTAGTCGTTTTTGAATTCACCGGTCTTCACGAATCCAGCCCTTTCATACAAACGGATCGCACGCGCATTGAACTGGGCGACGGTGAGGCGCAGTGCTTGTCCGGGATGGCGCTTGTTGATTTCACTGAGCAAAAAATCCACAAACGCAGCACCTCGCCCCGCTCCGGTTTTTTCCGGTTTCATGCCGAGCCCGAAATCGACCGGCCCATCCGGATAAGCGTTCGATGCATGGCCGGCCGGCACTTGCGCACCCTTACCCGTGCAATAAAAACCGAACAACTCCCCGTGCTCCGTCACCACCCGGTAGCTGCCGTTCATCAGCTCTTGCAAACTTTCCTCCGACGCTTCCCCGTTATAGAAATCGTAAGGATACGGATAGCGCCAGGCGAGGATGTCCCGTGCGCTTTCTTCTGTCATTGCCTGTTCTTTAACTTTCACCGTGCATCCCCGCTTTTGCCAGGACGACGGTTTTCAGGTTTTTTCAGCCAATGGCGCAAGCCTTTTCCGGCATACGGTTCGTCATTGAAACGCGGGATGACATGGAGATGGCTATGGCCGATCGATTGATTGGATGCTTCCCCGACATTCCAGCCGAGCGTATAGCCGTCGGGCACTATCTTCTCGAGGAAAGGTTTCACAAGCCTAAGCAGCTCCTGTGTCTCCTGCCATTCTTGGGGCGTCAGTTCGAACGGCGACGAGCGATGCTGTTTCGGGACAATGACACCCGATCCTTCGAGCACGCCTTGCGCTTTCTCGTGCTGCAAGAACCAGCAATTGGCGGTTTCAAAAACGATGCGCTGTTCCGTGTCGTAAACCGGATGGCAAAACGGGCACTCGGGGCGCAATTGAATAACGGCACCGCAATGGGAATGTGCTTTGAATTCACATTTTGCGATATTGGACAAGGACGCTTCGAGCTCGTCAAAAACGACATAAGCTTCGTCACCGTCCCAGACGTTTTCGTATTCATTCCGGCAAGCTTGACGGTCTTCCGTTGTCCGAAAAGCGATATCGCCGATCCATAATGTGCCTCCCGGCGCCAGCCTTTTCAGCAATTGCTTGAGGAAACTCCATTTATCCACGTCTTCCAAGTGATGAAGTGCGTATGTACTGACGATGCAATCAAAAAACAGCCCGTCAAAAGCAGGCGGCAAGCCATCCGCCATGTCCCATTCCACCAGCTGCGCTTCCGGCATTTTCTTCTCGGCTCGCTCAATCATTTCAGATGAAAAATCAATCCCGAAAATACGATGCCCTTTGTCGTATAAAGCAGACGCCAATGCACCGGTCCCAAAGCCGATATCCAAAATCGACGACTGTTGTTTCTCGTCAACTGCCTCGAAAATCTCTGTCAGCACATTGCTATAACCCGCAAACGGATACGTCCCTTGGCGCTCGCTTTCGCGGACCGTGTCGTCGTATTCCACTGCCCATTCATTGAATCCTTGTTTTCCTAACATCTTGCCGCTTCCCTTCTCGTCATCGATTGTCTCGTTGCTGCATATGCCATTCAGGGGCCAACAGCGAAAAGATCAATGCATCGTGCGACTCTCCGCGTTGATACAAATAGCCACGGAGCCGCCCTTCTTCCGTAAAGCCCATTTTCTTCAACAGCCGGTTCGACCCGGTATTGGCCGGATAAGTTGTGGCGCCTACACGGTAAAGCCCAAGCTCATCAAATGCATAGGCCAGTACGGCCGCAAGCGCTTCTTCCATCAGCCCTTTGCGCCAATAATCCGGATGCAATTCATAGCCGACTTCGGTCTTTTTCGAGCGCAGCTGAAGCTGGTTGAACCCGATTGTTCCGATCAATTCTCCTTCCCCGCGCAAGCGGATCCCCCAGCGCATACCGCGCATGAACTCAAACACGACGCGAAAAGCGCGGATCATCTCGAGCGCCTCTTCTTTCTCCAATAGCCGATCCATGCCGTAATAATAAGTTACGTCTTCACGCTGTAAGAGCGCGAAAAAACGGTCAGTGTCCTGCTCCGTAATTTCCGTCAGCAATAACCGCTCCGTCTCAAGTGTGGGAAATTGCATGCCATCGCTCCTTTTGCACCCGGTAAACGAGTACGTATTGTCCGTTGCGCAAAACCGGTTCTCCGCATTCCATGCCAAGTGCTTTTGCTACTTTCTGCGAGGCTTGGTTATCCGGTTGAATGAGTGAAATGAGTGCGTGTTGGCCTTGCTCCACGAAACCGCGCGCACAAAGCAACCGTGCAGCTTCACGGGCATAGCCAAAGCCCCAGAATTCCGGTGCAAGCCAGTAGCCAACTTCAAGTTCCGCTTGCCCATCTACCGATTGCGGCACCAGCCCGGCATGGCCGATCCGCTTGCCGTCTTCTTTCCGCACCAGCAAAAACAAGCCGTGCTCAGGATGCTCCCTGTACATGCGGTAAATCCAGTAGAGGAATTCAAAAGCTTGCTGGCGGCTCTTCACTTTGCCGTCCCCGATATGCTGCATGACTTTCGGCTGTTTCAACAGCGAATACAAGAATTCAAAGTCCTCATCGCGGTAACGGCGCAGCAGCAAACGCTCACTCTCCAATTGCATGTCCACTTGCTCCTTTCGCTGTTTCACGTGAAACATTTTTCAGACTTCTTCTGCTAGCGAAGTCTATTGCTGCCAAGCTTTTCGATGGTTTGATAATCTTTGGACTTGCGGAGTTCCAGATCGTTGCGTTTGGCAAATTGCGATAAATCCTCGAATAGTCCGTCGCCAAATAAAGCAAAGCGCATATCAATGCCTTTTTTCACACGGACCATCGCCACTTTCGACGCCCAATTGCTGCGCTTGAACTCAATGCGGCGAATCTCCTCGGTGTAAACCGTTTTATAATAAAGCGGCAGGCCCCACAATTCGACACGGTAAATGATATTGCTGTCCCGGACTTTAACGAGCGCTTGGATGAACAAAGCCAGTACGATCAGTGCCGAAACGAAGAATTGAAAATACAGCGCAAACCCATCTGGAAACGAACTCAGGAGCAGCGGCGGCAAATTGACAGCCAATAACATGATGACGAGCAGCCAGCGCTGCACTTTTCCTTGATGAACCATACCGCACTCCTCCTTCTATTAAGAATCCCTCAATCAAATTCATAAAAAAACACGCCACCGCTTCCGGATAAAAATCCGTATGCGCACATAAAAGAATTATCCGTTTAACAGGCGGCACTACACCATACTTCCCTCATTTAATTCACGAGATCAGCCAGCAAACGGATATCATCCAATATGAATTCGGAAAAATCCGGGAAGAACGCAAACATAGACGTAACGACAATGACTGTACCGGTCGCGAATTGAAGCAAGCTATATTTATAATCATTCGGATTGTCAGAATGGATTCTTTCCATATAAACAGTGTACGCCCCTTGCACCCCGTTGATGGCAAGCAGCGCAGCTAAAGGAAGAAACGATCGGGTTTCTTGAAAGACGAAGAGTGCCCCAATGGAAATCGCTGCCCCGCTCCAGCGGAAATAAGCATCCACTTTTTCGTGGCGCTTATTGACGAAATTTGATGAACTGGAAAAGAACTTCTTGCGCTCGACCCTTAAAATCTTGCGCAAGATCCAGTTCACGCCCATGATTGCCAGAACCGTGACCGCAATAAAACCGATCAGCGGCCATACCCAGTCGTATTGCGCTTCGTAATAACCCATTCCGTCTGTTTCACCGACTCCACCCATTTTATCGCCCCACCCTTTTGCTTAATACAGACTTACATTATGCTACTAGTCTTATCGTATCATGAGCTTTTGGGAAATTATAGAATATTTTTTAAGTTTTCTGATAACCAGCGATTTGTTTCTCTTTTTTTCGCCTTTTGCGCTTCGTTCTCCTGCCGAGTTCGCTTCTTTGACAAAACAAAGGGCATAGGCTATCGTAATTAAGTCAAATCCGACTAAGTTTATATGGTTTTTAAAAATAAATGAAAAATAAAGGAGGCGCTTATGAAAGCTCTTTGGAAATCTTATACAAATGTATCGCTTATCTTAAAAATCACTGTGGCGCTCATCCTCGGCGTTATCGTCGGCTTGATCTTCGGGCCGGACACAGCCGTCTTGGCACCGCTTGGGGATCTGCTCTTGCGGCTCTTGACCTTCCTGATTGTGCCACTCATCTTCTTCACCTTGATCGTCGGAATCAACCAATCGAAAATCGGCGACCTAGGCCGAATGGGCGGAAAAGTCTTTCTGTTCTATACATTGAGTTCGGCATTCGCCATCGTGGTCGGCTTAACGGTCGCAAGTATTTTCCAGCCGGGTTCGGGCATGCAGCTCGACGGCTCGGAAACCTTTGATGTTCCGGACAACCCCGGCTTTACAAGTGTTCTGTTGAACATTGTACCGTCCAATATCATCTCGGCATTCAGTGAAATGAACTTGCTCGGGATCATTTTTACGGCGTTCGCGTTCGGCATCGCCATCTCCTATATGAGAAGCTCTGCGGAATTCGGCGAACTTGGCAACCATCTGATGAAAACGATCAACGCGTTGAACGAAGCGACTTTGATCGTCTTGAAAGCGATCCTTCAATACGTGCCGATCGGCATTTTCGCCATCATGGCGCAGACAGTCGGTTCGCAAGGATTGGATACACTGGGATCGCTGCTCGGCATGGTCGCCGTTCTTTACATCGCCATCGCGGTGCAGATTGCGCTCTATACGATCGCCATGCTGGTGTTCAAAGTCAATCCACTGCATTTCTTCAAACACGCGCGGACACCGATGCTAACGGCGTTCGTCACGCAAAGCAGCTCCGGCACCTTGCCATTGACGCTTGATGCGGCGCGCGGGCTCGGCATCCCGAAAAGTTTGTACGGCTTTAGCCTGCCGCTCGGCGCGACAATCAATATGGATGGTGCGGCCATCCGCATCGCCGTTTCAGCCATATTTGCTGCCAACATCATCGGTGACCCGCTCAGCTTGTCTGAAATGTTCATGGTCGTCTTGATCGGCACGCTCGCAACCATCGGAACCGCCGGCATTCCAGGCGCTGGCATCGTCATGATCGCCACTGTCTTCGTCCAGCTTGGATTGCCGATGGAAGCCGTCGCGCTACTGACAGCAATCGATGCACTTGTCGGCATGGGCGCCACAATGCTCAATGTGACAGGCGATTTGGCTGGCTCGAAATTGATCGACCAAAGCGAGAAAAGACGCGGCACGGCCAAGGCTTAACACGACTCGCTGCGGACAAAACATGGAGCTCTGTGATACAGTGGGAGTATCTCGTATCCCATTGAAAAAGGAGACATGCAGTTATGTATATCGTAACCAACCGCATTAAAATGAAACCGGGATTTGCTGAAAAAATGGCACCCAACTTCACCCGTCCAGGCGCATTGCAGGAAATGGAAGGCTTCCATAAAGTCGAAGTGACCGTCACGCAGGACCTGGAAGAATACGATGAACTGAACGTCAATATGTACTGGGAAACACTCGACAATTACGAAGCATGGAAATCCAGCGATGTTTTCAGGCAAGCCCATAAACGTCCTGAACCAGCAGAAGGCGAAGAGAAAAATGAGTCGCCGATGCTCGGCAGCCAACTCGTCATCACAAAAATTGCTTCGGTCATCGAAGCAGCTAAATAATGGAAACAGGCAGCTTTTGCTGCCTGTTTCTTTTTGCCTTCTTTCCCCTTTTATGCAGGACTTTTGATATACTTAAAGTGTTCGTGAAAATTACCTATTCTGGAAGGGATACATATGAAATCATTATCGCTGAGAAATTACTGGGGCCTGATATTCGCGGTCTTCATCCTGCTTTTTGCTGCTGTACTCAGCGTCCTCGTCTCCGAAGTGAGCACGAAGCGGCTGGAAGAAGAACGGGGCAATGCCTTATCGAGTGCAGCGTTCCAGATGAAAGACCGACTGGATCAATACATGTGGGGACGCTATAGCGAAATCAAGACCTTCGGGGAAATCGAAGAACTTGCGCTGACTACGTCCATTGAAGAAAAGCGTGCCACGCTTGAAATGCTGCAAGACCAAGTGCCGGCTTTTTCCTGGATTGGCATCACCGATTCGGCCGGCGTCGTGACTGCTTCCACTAACGAATTGCTGGAAGGAATGGACTTGTCCGATAGACCCGTTTATTCCGAAGCACGCCAAGCGGATTACGTCGGCGATGTCCACGAAGCGCTGCTTTTGGCAGACTTATTGCCGAATCCCGGCGGCCATGAGCTCGAATTTGTCGATATCAGCGTCCCTTTCTTTTACTCGGATGGTTCATTCGGCGGCGTAGTAGCCGCCCATTTGAGCTGGGATTGGGCACAAGAAGTGATGCAATTCGTGTTGCGACCGCTCAACCGCAGCGAAAATGAACTGGAGGTTTTCGTCTTAAGCCCAGGGGACAATCGCGTCATTCTCGGTCCTGAACAATTTCTCGGCAAGCCGCTTCCGATCGATTCCTACACCCTGTCACAAGGAAAACGAGCCGGTTGGGTACTGGAACAATGGCCAGATGGCAATTCGTATTTAACTGGCTTCACCGGCGGCCGAACCAATTGGGAGTATCCGGGGCTTGAATGGACTGTGCTGGTCCGCCAACCCGAAGAAACGGCCTTCGCCGCCGCCCGCGACTTGAGCCGCATCATCATGTTGAGCGGTTTGGCAAGCGCTGTTCTTTTTGCCTTAGCCGGCTGGTTAGTAGCCGGGCGCATCAGCCGCCCGCTCAATGAAATCTCCAACAAAGCGAAAGCCTTCCGCAAAGGCAGCCAATTGGTTCTGCCAAAAAATACGGGAGTCCGTGAAATTGAAGACTTATCCAACTCGCTTGAGAGCCTGGTCATGACACTTGGCACGACGGAATCCGATTTGGTGCGCATGCAGGATTTGGCGCAGCGCGATCCGCTGACGGGCTTGCCGAACCGTATCGCACTCGAAGAAGCCGCTGACCGAATGATGAAACGAGCGCACACCGACGGAGAACAATTAGCCTTTTTCTATTTGGATCTGGATGGCTTCAAAAAAGCCAACGATACCTTAGGGCATTTAGCGGGCGACCATGTACTGCAGAAAGTGGCCGAACGGCTAATGGCGGAACTGCCTGAAGAGGCGTTCATTTCCCGGATTGGCGGGGATGAGTTTGTGTTATTGTTCCCTTGCGAGGGAATGGGCGAGTTGCCGACAAGGCAATTGGCGCAGCGCCTGATCGACCGGCTAAGCAAGCCGATCACCGTAGAGGCTGGCCGTGTCCAGCTCGGGTGCAGTATTGGCATCGCTATTTATCCGGACAACGCCGAAAATCTCTATACTTTATTATCTTATGCCGATGCGGCGCTTTATGTGTCAAAGGAAAACGGCAAAAGCCAGACGACGTTTTACAGGGATATCGCCTCGGAATGAACAAGCCAAGATGCCTGTTTGCTTCGCCCATACCCGTAAGGATCTGAAAGCGCCGCCTCAAGAGGCAGCGCTTTTTCAAGTGCCGCATATTGGACGGCACACCCGGGGTCTGCTACGGTTAATAATGGCAAAAGCCGAAGATGTATTATACATAGCACTGCTACTGTGCTTTCGAAGGAGTCTTTCAGTTGAGTAACAACAAACCTAAATTATGGACGCGGGACTTTATCGGCGTTTCCGTCGTCCATTTTCTGCTACTGCTCGTTTTTTATTTATTGATCGTCACGATCGCTTTATACGCCGTCGAAGAATACGGCGCTTCGACCAGTGAAGCCGGCCTCGTCACCGGGATCTTCATCCTGGGGGCGCTGGCGGGACGCTTGGTCATTGGCCGCACACTCGATATGATCGGCCGAAAACGCGCCTTGGTGCTCGGCTCTGCTTTGTTTGTCGGCATGACCGCGCTGTATTTCCTGCCGCTCGGTTTGCCATTCCTGATGCTGAACCGCTTCTTGCACGGCGTGACGCTCGGAGTCGCAAGTACCGCAGCGGGCACGATCGCCGCTCAAGTCATTCCTCATACGCGTAAAGGCGAAGGCATCGGCTATTTCAGCATGAGTGCTACGCTGGGTGCAGCTTTCGGGCCATTTATCGGCTTATTAATGAGCCAATGGACTGGCTATAATGTGATTTTTGCTGCCTGTGTCGCGATCGCCTTGTCCGCGCTAGCGCTCAGCACGTTCGTAAAAGTGCCGACGCTGGAGAAACCGCCTGCTGGAGAAGTGAAATCGGGCTTTCAGCTTTCCAATTATTTAGAAGCGAACGCTGTGCCAATCGCCATTGTCATGTTCCTGATAGCGCTCAGTTATTCGAGCGTTTTGTCGTTCATCAATTTTTATGCCAATGATAAAGGGCTGGTGGAAGCGGCAAGTTTCTTCTTCCTGGTCTACGCTGTCGTCATCTTGCTGACTCGCCCATTCACTGGCCGCATCATGGATTTGTACGGCGCCAATTACATCATGTACCCCGCGCTTGTGTCGCTCGCGGCCGGCCTGTTGCTGCTGAGTGCCGCTGATTCGAGCCTGGGGCTGTTGTTTGCGGGCGCTTTGATCGGGCTCGGGTTCGGCAATATGCAATCGACGACGCAAGCGGTCGCTATCAAGCTGACCCCGCCCCACCGGATGGGGCTTGCCACATCGACGTTTTTTGTCGCGATGGACGGCGGGCTCGGCATGGGGCCTTATATCCTCGGCTTTATCATCCCGCTCACCGGCTACAGTGCACTTTACGGCTTATTGGGAATCGCCGTACTTGCGTTGATTGTGCCGTATTATTTCCTCCATGGAAAAAAAGAACGCAAACTCGCTTCAGCGCATTAAACAGATGCAAATAAAGAACGGCCGACAAGTTATGTCGGCCGTTCTTTATTTTCACTTATTCTTCCTCTTCTGCTGCGTCCGCTTCCGCTTTTGTTTCGTGCACTGTGCTGTGCGGATGTTCTGGCGGTGCATAGATGGAATAGATCTTCAGCGGTTTATCACCTGTATTGGTGACGTTGTGCCATTTGCCTGCGGGGATGAGGATGGCGTAATCGTCTTCCGCTTTTTCTTCAAAGCTTAAGTTGTCTTCACTGTCGCCCATCTGCACAAGGCCTTCCCCTTCTTCGATGCGAAGGAATTGGTCGCCGTGTTCGTGGACTTCTAGCCCGATGTCATCGCCCGCTGCGATGCTCATCAATGTGACCTGTAGGTTTTTCCCGGTCCAAAGAGCGGTCCGGAACGTATCGTTTTGTTTTGTCGCATCTTCGATATTGACGACAAATGATTCAGCACCATAATCTTTTAATTCCATGTGTGGTTCCTCCTCCGATTTGTTGTTCTGTCCTGCTCTTCTCTACCCTGGGAGCATCGGACATAAACAAACCGCTCAGCGCAAGGCTTGTTTTTTCAGCGCCTGGTTGCGGGAGTTGAATACATCATTATGGGAAGAAACCATGGCGATATTGGCAGCATCCGGTTCGATGAACTTTTTCGCTTTATTGACGGCATTGGCGGCGTCGGTGAACGTGCCGGCGATCAAATTGAGCTTGCCGTCATGCTGGAGAATGTCGCCTGCCGCAAACACTCCCGGTACGGAAGTTTCGCTTGCCGGCGTGCCTTGCAAATAGAAGTCGTCTTTTGTTTCCAGATCGAGTGGGCTGTTTTCCAATAAACTCGCATCGCGCTCATAGCCGTGGTTGATGACGAGCTGGTCGACCGGCAGCATGCGCCGCTCGCCCGTCACTTGGTTCATCACTTCCACCAGCTCGACGCGGTCGCCTTCATCCGATGCCACGAGCCGTGTGATGGCGGAATCCAGTAGGCATTCAGCGCGGCTTTCAAGCAATTGGCGCACTTGCGCTTCATGTCCGGCCATTTCAGATTTGCGGTGGATAACATAGACTTTTTCAGCGATCGGCTCGAGCTCGTTCGCCCAGTCGACTGCCGAATTGCCGCCTCCTGAAATGAGCACCGTGCTGCCACGGAAACGTTCGAGTGTTTTTACTGTATAATTGAGGTTGGCCACTTCAAAGCGTTCGGCTCCTTCAATTTGCAGCTTCTGCGGTTTCAAAATGCCTCCGCCGACTGCGACAATGACCGATTTCGAGTAATGGATTTCACCCGAAGCGCCCACCAGCACAAACAAACCGTCTTCGTTCTTATTCATGCTTTCCACTTTCTCATCCAGGCATACCGTTGGGTCGAAAGTGAGCCCTTGTTCGACCAATTGGGTGATCAGCTGCTCGCAGCGGATCGGCGTCTGCCCTCCGACGTCCCAGATCATTTTCTCCGGATAGACATGAAGCTTGCCGCCAAGGCGCGGCTGGAACTCGATAATTTTTGTTTTCATGCCCCGAAGGCCGCTGTAGAAAGCTGAATACAAGCCGGCGGGACCTCCCCCGATGATGGTTACGTCAAAGATGTCGTGATTGGCCATTTTTTCCATCCCCGTTCTATAGTAAATTCCGATTGACAACGATTCTCAATAACTTTATAGTATACATTGTAATGAAAGTGAGAATCATTATCAACATATATCCCATTTTATTTTTGCTCCAAAATTACGGTTTAATAAAAGGAGGGCTGTCGATGGGACGCCTTTTACAGAAAACCTGGAAGTCAGCTATGGCGAAAGGAAAATCGTCAAAGGCTTGTCCCTGTCGATTCCAGATAAAAAAATCACGGCGATTATCGGGCCGAACGGCTGCGGGAAATCGACTTTCTTGAAAGCGATGACACGCGTCATTCCGCACGAATCGGGCTCGGTCATTCTCGACGGCCAGCAAATCGCTGAAGAGAAAACCAAACAATTGGCGAAAAAGCTCGCCATTTTGCCGCAGTCGCCGGAAAACGCTGCCGGTTTGACCGTCGGTGAAATCGTCTCTTACGGCCGCTTTCCTTACCAAAAAGGATTCGGCAAGCTCAGCAAACGGGATTATGAAATGATCGACTGGGCGCTCAATGTGACCGGCACGCAATTTTTCAAATACCATCCCGTTGATGCCTTATCCGGCGGCCAGCGCCAGCGCGTCTGGATTGCCATGGCACTGGCGCAGGAAACCGAAATGATTTTCCTCGATGAACCGACGACTTACCTCGATATGGCGCATCAATTGGAAATCCTGGAACTGCTCCGCGAACTCAATGCCGAGGAAGAACGCACCATCGTCATGGTGCTGCACGATTTGAACCACGCCGCCCGCTTCGCCGACCATATCGTCGCGATGAAAGACGGCCAGATTATCAAAGCCGGATCACCCGAAGAAGTGATCGTTCCGGACGTACTCCGTGAAGTTTTCCGCATCGATGCGGAAATCGGCCTTGACCCACGAACACAAAAACCGATTTGCCTAACATATAACTTAATCAAAGGAGCTTAACCAGATCATGAAAAAATTACTTTTCTTGTCCATCGCTTTACTCGTTATGCTGGCACTTGCCGCTTGTGGATCTACAGAAGAAACAACAGAGGAAGCGGGCGGTTCGGAAGGCGAAGCAAGCGGAGCCGAAACCATCCAATACGAATCAGAAAATGGCACAGTAGAAGTTCCGGCTGACCCGCAGCGAGTGGTAGCCTTGGCTTACGGCGGAAACGTCATGTCACTTGATGTGCCGCTTGCCGGCATCGACGCTTGGGCGATCGACAACCCGAACTACGAACCATACTTGGACGGCGTAGAAGAAGTGTCGGAAGAGAACTTGGAGAAAATCATTGAATTGGATCCGGATTTAATTATCGGTTACTCGACTCTTCAAAACGTCGACAAGTTGGAGCAAATCGCCCCGACTGTCACTTTTACTTACGGCAAAGTCGACTATTTGACACAACACCTGGAAATCGGGAAACTATTGAATAAAGAAGACGAAGCACAAGCATTCGTTGACGACTTTAAAGAACGCGCACAAGCTGCGGGTGAAGAGATCAAAGCGGAGATTGGCGAAGATGCAACCGTCTCTGTCATCGAGAACTTTGATAAGCAATTGTACGTATACGGCGACAACTGGGGCCGCGGCACCGAAATCCTCTATCAGGAAATGGGCTTGAACATGCCGGAAAAAGTGAAAGAAATGGCTCTTACTGATGGGTACTACGCCTTGTCTCAAGAAGTCCTCCCTGAATATATGGGCGATTACGTTATCTTCAGCAAAGACTCCGAACAGGATAATTCCTTCCAGGAAACGGACCTTTACCAAAACACGCCAGCTGTAAAGAACGACCAAGTATTTGAAGCGGATGCGAAAAAATTGTACTTCAACGATCCGATTTCACTCGATTACCAGCTTGAGTTGTTCCAGGAAAAATTCCTTGGCCAATAAACACAAAAGGGATTCTGCCAAGCGGAATCCCTTTATCCTTTCTATAGAAAAGATGATGATGCATGCGTTATAACGCCCGTTTTTCATACATATTTGGAATCAGCCTGCTGGCACTTGTGCTGGCTTTTGTTGTGTCGATGGTCTTTGGTGCTGCTGATGTCAGCCTGAAGAATCTTTGGCTGGCGCTATTTTCCGACAGCACCGGACAGCAAATATCGGTCATCCAGGAAATTCGCCTGCCGCGTGAAGTTGCTGCGATTTTCGTCGGGGCAGCACTCGCCGTGTCGGGCGCGATCATGCAGGGCATGACCCGCAACCCGCTGGCAGATCCCGGTTTGCTCGGTTTGACTGCCGGCGCCAATGCAGCACTGGCTGCGACTTTGGCGTTTATCCCAGGAGCCAACTACTTTGGCATCATGATCGCCTGCTTTATCGGGGCAGCCATCGGGGCCGGGCTCGTCTTCGGTATCGGGGCTTCGCGGCGCGGTGGCTTTTCGCCATTTCGCATCGTCTTGGCCGGTGCCGCGGTATCGGCTTTTTTGACCGCCATTGCAGAAGCGATCGGCTTGCTGTTTAAAATCTCTAAAGACGTCTCCATGTGGACCGCCGGCGGCTTGATCGGCACGTCTTGGGGACAGCTGCAGATTATCATTCCCTTTATCACCATTGCCTTGTTTGTCGCTTTATTGCTATCCCGTCAATTGGCGGTATTGAGCTTGAGCGAAGAAGCGGCGATCGGGCTTGGCCAAAAGACCGGCCAGATCAAAGCGATGCTGTTTGTCGTGGTCACCTTGCTTGCTGGCGCTGCAGTAGCTTTGGCCGGCAACTTGGCGTTCATTGGCTTGATGATTCCGCATATCGTCCGCGTGATTGTCGGCAGCGATTACCGCTTCATCATTCCGATGTCCGCCGTCACGGGCGCCATCTTTATGCTGCTCGCCGATTTGTTCGGACGCACGGTCAACGCACCATTTGAAACGCCGGTCGCAGCGGTGGTCGCCATGCTTGGCTTGCCGTTCTTCCTGCTGATTGTCCGTAAAGGTGGAGGTGCGTTCACATGATCCAACAACATTTGATCCGCAAGCAGCGCATCACTTTGATTGTGCTCACCATTATTCTTTTGATCACCGCTGTCTTGAGTTTGGGGCTCGGCTATTCGACGCTCGGCTTTGGCCGGATTGTGCCCGTTTTGATGGGACAAGGTGATTTTAAAGAAGAGTTTGTGCTGTATTCCATCCGGATGCCAAGGCTGCTCATTACATTCCTGGCGGGGATGGCACTCGCGTTATCCGGCGCAGTGCTGCAGAGCATTACACGCAATGATTTGGCCGACCCTGGTATCATCGGCATCAATTCCGGCGCCGGTGTCGCCATTGCCGTTTTCTTTTTATTCATCCCTGTAGAGCCGGGCTCTTTTGCTTTCCTATTGCCGTTCGTTGCGTTTCTAGGCGCGTTTATCACGGCGATTCTGATTTACTTGTTCTCCCGCGATCCGCGCACAGGCCTTCAACCGGTCCGTCTCGTCCTGGTCGGGATCGGGTTTTCCATGGCGTTATCCGGCGTCATGATTATCCTGATTTCATCTGCAGAACGAGAAAAAGTGGATTTCATTGCCCAGTGGCTCGCAGGTTCCATTTGGGGCACCGACTGGCCGTTTATCCTGGCGCTTTTGCCTTGGCTTGTCGTGTTGATTCCATATGTTCTGTATAAAGCGAACCGGCTGAACATCCTCGGGCTCGGCGAATCCGCCGCAATCGGTCTCGGGCTCAATATCGGCAAAGAACGCGCCGTCCTTTTGCTTGCTGCCGTCGCGCTTGCTGCCGCTGCAGTTTCTGTCACCGGCAGCATCGCCTTTATAGGCTTGATGGCCCCGCATCTCGCAAAAGCGCTTGTCGGGCCGCGCCATCAATTGTTCCTGCCCGTCGCCATCCTGCTCGGTGGCTGGCTATTGCTCGCGGCTGACACGATCGGCCGCAACTTGCTTGAACCGTCGGGTATTCCGGCGGGCGTCATGGCCGCATTGATCGGCGCACCGTATTTTGTCTATTTATTGATGAAGAAATAAAAAAACGGCTCATGCCCCTATTTTTAGGGCATGAGCCGTTTTACTGTTTTTATACCGGTTCTTCCTGCGCATCCATTTCCATGCGCGCTTCACGGTCTTTGAGCTTCTGCATTTCCTCATCGGTCATGAATTCGACTTTCCAGCCGAGGAACGCCATGAGGATGGCGATGATCGGTACCGAGTAATTCAACACCGCATACGGCGCATAGGCGAATGGATGGACCGCGAGCGTCGCCAGGATGAACACGCCGCATGTGTTCCACGGAACGAACGGCGAGGTGATCGTCCCGCCGTCTTCCAGTGCGCGCGACAGGTTTTTAGAATGCAAGCCTTGGTCCTGATAAGCCCGCGCATACATTCGGCCAGGCAATAGAATCGAAATATACTGTTCAGATGCCGTGACATTCGTTAAGAACGCGGACGCAACAGTCGCAGCGATCAGGCTGCCGGCTGTTTTTGCCAGCATCAAGATCTTGGTGACGATCGATTTCAACATGCCCGTGTGCTCCAATACGCCGCCAAACGTCATGGCGAAAATCGTCAAGGAAATCACGAACATCATCGAATCGATGCCGCCTCGATTGAACAAGGAATCGACCACTTCGTTGCCGGACGTGATGACATAGCCATCATGCAGCGCATTGACCGCTTCTGCGACCGATCCACCCTGCACCAAAATGTGGCACAGCCAGCCGAGCACGATGCCGATTCCGAGCGCCGGCAACGCCGGCACTTTCTTCATGACCAATACGATGACCGCCAAAGGCACGAGCAAGAGCCACGGCGAGATGACAAAATTGTCTTCAAGCGACGCCAGGATGGTATTGATGTTGGCGCTGTCGACCGAGTTTCCGGCAAACTGGCGGCCAAGGAAAAAGTAAGCGCCGAGGGCAATGATCATGCCGGGAATGGTCGTGTAGATCATGTGGCGGATGTGGACGAACAAATTGGTGTTCGTGACCCCTGCCGCTAAGTTCGTCGTGTCCGACAGCGGCGACATCTTATCCCCGAAATAAGATCCCGAGATGACCGCTCCAGCGACCATTGCCGCTGGAATCCCCATGCTCGCGCCAATGCCCATTCCGGCGATGCCGACAGTGCCCATCGTTGACCAGGAACTGCCGATCGCTCCGGCAACCAGTGCGCAGATCAAACAGATGGTGACAAGGAATAATGACGGCGTAATGATTTTCAAGCCATAATAAATCATCGTCGCGACGATGCCTCCGCCAATCCATGAAGCGATGATCATGCCGACCATAATGATGATGACCAATGCCGGAAGCGCGAGGCGGATTCCTTTGTAAGCTCCTTCTTCGATCATATGCCAGCGGTACCCCAACCGCCAGGCGATAATGACCGCGATCGTCGTGCCAAGAAGCAAGGGAATATGCGGGCTGCCTTCAAAAATAATGATCGTGACAGCCATGGCCGCCACCATGAAAATCAGCGGCAATAAAGCCAGCCAAAAGGGCACTTCGATCTCCTGCTGTTTTGGACGTTTCTTCTCCTCTTTCATATTCTCTAACCCCTTTGTGAAAATGGAATGAATGCTTGTATTTATTTTGCCACTATACTGATTTCATTGCCACAGAAATTTTCAGATTACATCGATTTTTCGGAATTCGGAATAGTTCAAAGCAGGATTCTCCCCGCCTCATCCCGAAGTGTAAACGTATTGCCTAAGCTTCCGGCATCCTGTTATGGAAAGGGGAAGATGCACGTGGGAAAACTGACTGTTTCGATGTATGTGACACTCGATGGCGTCATGGAAGAGCCGTCATGGACAGCAGCCTATTGGGACGATGAACTCGCCCAGTTTCAACTGAACCAGCTTTACAGCAACGATGCTTTGCTGCTCGGGCGCGTCACGTATGACGGGTTCGCTGCCACTTGGCCGACCGCTGAAGATGAGCATGGCTTTGCGGATCGGATGAACGAAATCCCGAAATATGTCGTGTCGCACACGCTGAAGCGGACCGAGTGGAATGCGCGCCTGATCAACCACGATTTCGTCGATGAAATCAAACGGCTGAAGAAAACCGGCCAGCGCTTACTCGTCTACGGCAGCGCCGAGCTCATCGACACCTTGATCGAACATGATTTGGTCGACGAATTGCATTTGATGACCTTCCCGCTGCTATTGGGCGAAGGAAAAAAACTGTTTCGCGACGGCGTAGCGCCAAAAGCGTTCAAATTGCTGACAAGCTTTTCGACCGACCAAGGCGTCTTGATCGCCAATTATGCTCCTGAACGATGATGAAGATGTTTTAAAAACAAATGAACATGACCGTCTCCCTTTTGGGGAAAGAAGAAATGAGGCCGCCTCGCACTTAAGGCCACCCCGGAAGGAGCTGCCGTCTTGCGATGACAGAAAATGAAATTACTTTAGCGTTGATCCAATCATTGAAAGACGGTCGGACGCAAGATTTCCAGCACATACTCGATGAGCTGCAGCCTTACGACATCGCGGTCCAATACCTCCATCTGCCCGAAAAGCATCGCGAACGCTTCCTGCTTCATCTGACGGTCCGCCAATTGACCGAGCTCATGCAGGAGCTTCACCGGAACGACCAGGTCCGTTTGCTTGAACGAATGTCCGTCGACCAATCGACCAAAGTGCTCGACTTGATGGACAATGACGATCTCGTCTCCCTATTGTCCGATTTAGAGCCAACCATGATCGAAGAGCTCCTGTCGCGCATGAATCGCGAGGAATCTTCCTATATCCAAAAGACCATGAATTATCCGCCGGAAACAGCGGGACGCATCATGAACAACCGCTATGTCTGGATTCCGCGCCATTACACCATCCGTGAAGCAATCGATAAAATCCGAGATTTCGCGGAAATTGCCGAGTATTTGAACTATCTATATGTCGTCGATGAAGACAAGAAACTGCTTGGGGTCGTTTCCTATAAAGATTTGATCCTCGGTGAACTCGATGAACAAATCGACGATGTCATGTATACACGCGTCGTCAAAGTCGATGCCTTGACCGACCAGGAAGAAGCGGCTGCCATTATCGGGCGCTATGACTTTATCACATTGCCCGTCGTCGATACGGAAAACCGGCTGCTCGGCATCATCACCGTCGATGATGTCATCGATGTCGTGTTGCAAGAAGCAAATGAAGACATTGAAAAGCTTTCCGCATCCGGTAAATCGATCGATTTCCAGACCCCGCCTTTTGTCGCGGCTTACCGCCGGTTGCCTTGGCTGATTTTGCTGTTGTTTATCGGGCTAATCTCCGGTGGCATCATCAGCCGCTTTGAAGACACCTTGCAGACAGTGGTCGCCTTGGCGTTCTTCATGCCCATGATTGCCGGCATGACCGGCAATACCGGCACCCAGTCGCTCGCAGTCGTTGTGCGCGGGCTGGTTGGCCAAAAGCCCGACAAAAAAGGTACGTTCAAACTCATCCTGCGCGAATTACGGGTCAGCATCATCATTGGCGTCACGTGCGCCGTGTTGATTTTACTCATCGCCTATGTTTGGCAAGGCAGCCTGGTGCTCGGGCTCGTCGTCGGAAGTTCATTGCTTTTAACCTTAATCATCGGGACGCTCGCCGGTACCGTTATCCCGCTCATTCTGTACCGTCTGAAAATAGACCCGGCAGTCGCATCAGGGCCATTGATTACGACCATCAACGATATCCTTTCATTGCTCATTTATTTTGGGCTTGCTTCGCTGTTCATCTCTCGTTTGATGTGAACAGTGTTTTTTGAGCTGTTTTCTTTATTCCGAGTAATCAACTATGTATAATAAGGGGAAACTTTATGCCATCACATTCTCGTGCTGATCGCGGCTTTTTCAGAGCCGATTGGCCATAAAAAACTCGGAGGGATTAACAATGACCATTCCAAAACCGCTCGTCCAACTCAATCAAGCTTTTCTTGTCGCCACGGTGTTAGCCGGGCTCATCGTCCACCCGCTGATTCTGCTCGTGCCTTTCGCCATTGGAGTCGTTACCTTGATCACCAAGAAAAATCCGCTTATTGCGTTCGGTCGCCGCTTTTTGCCGAATCCTCCAAACAGCTACCTGCAGGAAGATCGCGACCAGCAATTGTTCAATCAATGGATCGCCACTGTCTGCCTTGGGCTCTCCCTCCTGTTTTTCGCAGCAGGCCTGCCGATCGTCGCCACTGTTTTCGGCGCTATGGTCATTATCGCAGCCGGCGTGGCGCTGATGGGCTATTGCATTGGCTGCACCGTCCGCTATCAGCTGATGATGTGGAAACACCGCCGAGCGAAAACGGATTATTGATGTATTTATATAATGAACAGAAAAAAGCGGAGACCGCAGTCTCCGCTTTTTTTATTTTGTTTGGCCGTTGCCTTTAATAATGTATTTCGTTGAAGTCAGTGCCGGCAAGCCCATCGGACCGCGTGCGTGAAGCTTTTGCGTGCTGATGCCGATTTCGGCGCCGAAGCCGAATTCAAAACCGTCCGTAAAACGCGTCGATGCGTTATGATAAACCGCTGCCGCATCCACTTCCGTGAAGAATTGCTGGACGCTTTCCGCATGTTCCGAAATGATCGCCTCGGAATGCTTCGTGCCGTACTGGTTGATATGCTTGACCACTTCATCCACGCTTCCTACCGTTTTCAGCGCGAGTTCATAAGCCAAGTATTCAGTGCCCCAATCGGCTTCTTCAGCCGGGATGATGTTGCTGCCTGATTGCTGCGTCTTTTCATCGCCATGGATTTTCACGTCTTTTGCCTGGAGCGCTGAAATCAATTCCGGCAGATGCTGTTCAGCCCATTTCTCGTGGACGAGAATGGTTTCGCAGGAGTTGCAGACGGATGGGCGCTGGGTTTTCGCGTTCAAAGCGATATCGATCGCCATGTCCTTGTCCGCCGTCTCGTCGATATAGACGTGGCAATTGCCTGCGCCCGTTTCAAGCACCGGCACTGTCGAATTCTGGACGACCGTCTTGATCAAGTTGGCGCCGCCACGCGGAATCAAGACATCCAAATAGTCGTTCAGCTTGAACATGGCAGATGCCGCTTCCCGGCTCGTATCTTCGAGCAATTGTACGGAATCGACCGGCAATTCGCTTTGTTCAAGTGCGCGGTGGATGACCGCTACAATGGCCGTGTTCGAGTAGATCGCTGTCGAACTGCCGCGCAGGACGACGGCATTGCCGGTTTTCAGGCAAAGGCTCGACGCATCCACCGTGACGTTCGGGCGGGCTTCGTAAATCATGCCCACCACGCCAAGCGGTACGCGTACTTTTGTCATGTCGAGGCCGTTTGGCTGCTGCCAATGTTCGAGCACTTCACCGACTGGATCGGTGAGTTTGGTCAATTGGATCAGCGCATCCGCCATATCCGCCAGACGCTCTTCATCGAGTTTAAGGCGGTCGACGAGCGATTCACTCATGCCGTTTGCACGCCCCGCTTCAATGTCTTTCAGGTTTTCTTTTAAAATGAAAGCTTTTTCAGCCATTAGCTGCTGAGAGATGAGTTCTAATGCTTTATTTTTCAGGGTGGTGTCGGCTTTCGCGAGTTCCCCCGCTGCCGCTTTCGCTTTTTTCGCTTTTTGTATCAGTTCTGTCTCCAAAGCTGCTTCCTTTTGAAGAACTTCTGTCATCCAATCTTCTCCTTTCGAATTTCCGTACCTTACGCTAATTCTTTAACGGGTTTTGCGATATACGTCCCGTCGCCGTTTCCATCCATGATCTCAACCAATTTTTCACTGCCTTCTCCTGTGCCGATGAACACTTCGACGCCGAAGTTATGGGCTGTTTTTGCGGCTTCCACTTTCGTCTTCATGCCGCCTGTCCCGACATCCGATCCAGCACCGGATGCGGCTTCCATCAATTCATCTGGAATATCCTTCAAATGAGTATATCGTTCAGCAGATGGGTTGGTCTTCGGATTATCGGCGTAAATGCCGTTGATGTCGGTCAAAATGATCAATTGATCAGCACGGACAAGCCCGCTGACAAGGGCCGATAGCATATCGTTATCGCCAAAGGTCAATTCCTCGACCGCCACCGAATCGTTTTCGTTGATGACCGGCATCATGCCGCGCTCCAACAATTTCGAAATGGTATCGTCCGCTTTTTGGTACAAGTCCTTCGTCAACAACAATTGCGCAGAGACGATATCGAAATTGTTGAATTCCGTCGCATACGCCTGCGCGAGCAGGCTTTGCCCGACGGCTGCTGCCGATTGTTTGTCGACAACTGTATCCGGACGCGATAAATAACCCATGCTTGTACATCCGGCTGCAACTGCGCCAGATGAGATCAAAATGACGTCATGGCCTTCTTCTTTCAAGCGGGCCAATGCCCCGACATGTTCACGCAACTTCGTGATGGACAATTTACCGTGGCTGTCCGTCAATGAGCTGCTTCCTATTTTCACTACTATTCTTTTCTTTTCCATTGTTACAGTCACCACCCGATTTTGATTATTTAATGAGCTCTCCCATTACGATCAAAAGCGGAAGAACCCGGTCTCCGTAAAACGCTTTACAATGGCTGACTTACGTTGTCTGATAATAAGAATTATTATGCAATCAAATGCATTTTAAGTCAACTATTAATTTCAAAAATACTTATAAAACGGTTCTCAAAACAATAAAACTTGCATATTTATGAATATTTATTCAAAATGCGTGTTTCATTATAAACCATTTCCAGTTCCGGAGATGGCGGCTGCGCATTCTTCGCCGGCCGTTAATTTCCAGCGGCAGCTGATCGCCTGCAGCACACCAATCATAAGTAGCAAGTGTAACATAACCAGAGGGTACTTCAAGTACAGGGAGGGGATTTCGCCTTATGAAAGGGCTTACATCGTGGATATAAAGTAGGTAAAAAGACATATTTAAAGATCAACAAAAGCCCACACCATAAGGGATGCAGGCAAAATGCGTACAAGTGTTGCTATTTCATTCTAAAGTACCACATTCAATGAGGCGCTATTTTCGACAGCTCACGGCGTTTGGCCGCTCGCCGATAGCCTTGGATGATATCGCTCAACGCACCCACAATCATAATGATTACGATGCCGCCAAAAATCCACGTCAGCGCATTGGTTCCGCCGAATGTAGCGGTGAGGAACTGGCGGAATTCGGGATTGAGCAATTCAGAATTGATGAAGATCAAGATAAACACGAGCACGGAAACCGTTTGGACCGCGGCATTGAATGTAGCCAGCCGGTAATTCCAATAGCCGGCGCGCCATTGCCAAATGGCAAGCGACAACTCCAGGACGATGACGAGTGCAATGAATGGCCAATACGACAACAGCACATCCTGGTTGAATACTGCCATTTGAAAGCGCAAGCCTTCCCCATCGTCAGTGTAAATGCCGAGTACTTTATCGGCATTGAAATAGACCGTCGTCCAAATGACCATCCAAATCAAACTGCCGAAGATCTGACTTTTTGCCACTTTCGCTTCCACCGGCTCGAGCAGCGCCTCCTGCCCTTCCCACTCTTTCAAGTCATCCGGCGTCCACTCGCCCATCGTCAGCCCGAGCGGCGCCTCCACGCCCGATTTATCCACCCAGTCCATCACGGCAACGACGAGTGTGATCCAGAACAAAGTCTGCATGATGGTATTGAAGATCGCGCTGATGATGTTGCCGATCAATGAGCCGAGCACTGTGATTAGCGTCTCGTCCTGGCCGATCCATGAAACGATGCCGACGATGGTCACGACAAGGAGCGTGATGAGAACTGCCAACGGAATGACCAGCCTTAGCAAGCGGACATATAAATCGAAATAGCGCGGGCCGATCAAGTAACGCCTTACTTTTCCGTAATGCTCCGCCATGAGTGCTGGATGGCCGAATTCCTGGAGGACAGCCCGCTCTTCGCTTTCGCTACTGTCTGCCGTGAGCCGTTCCGAAAGTTTGCTTCTCAGGTCTTTTTCCGCGTCCTGGCGTTTTTCTTGTGGCAGCCGTTCCAGCACTGCCCGAATATACCGTTCACTTAGCTTCATAACCCCATCTCCTTTTGAGGCAGCCTATTATTAGCTCTATCATGAAGGATTTTTCTGGAAAATTCAATACAATAATCTGATTATTCTAATATTGAAATCCACTTTGGTTCCCTCTTTCTACGACAAAACCCGGCTGTCTGGTCAACAGCCGGGTTTTGTTTCTTCTATTGAAACAGATGCTTCATCAATCGAGCTTGATCGTGATGGTTTGTGCGGGTGCGAGCAGCTCTCCATCCGCAGCGAATAACTTGCTGGTGGTCAATTTAATTTCTTGTGCCCCATCTTCCACGATGAAGCCGACATTTCCTGATTTTACTTCTCCGGGTTTCAGCCCTTCATTCAACGATTCCAAATACACGTCATCTTCCCAAGTCTTCACTTCGCCGCTTTCTGTCTCGATCAATGCGACTGGCGCAAAGTTCACTTCTTCACTAGAGGCATTGTTGATTTCGACAAAAAACTTCGCCAGTTCGAATTCCTGGTCGTGCGTATAGGAATGATAGAAATCGATCAAGCTGTAATCCGGCGTGTACTGCAGCAGCTTTGTTTCATGGATGGTCAGCTCGACATCGCCGATCTGCACCTTCTGAGGCTCCATATTGGCCGCCAACAGCTCCAAACCGCCTTTTGCATCACGCGCTTTATGGCCAGGCTCCTGCAAGCGGCGGTCATCACTCACTTGTGGGCTGAGGACATATTGTTCCGTGTACTCGGGCGCTTCCGACAAAGACGCCGCAGTCGCCGTGCCTTGCGTTGTCTCGTTCTGGCAGCCCCATAATAATGCCAATGGGACGAGCAGCCATGCTAATCTCGCTTTCATCCAATCCGCTCCCTGTTATCGTTTATTGTTTATCGTCGATCGTTACGTCCGCGCCCATCAAGTCGAAGATGATGCCGGCATGATCCGTATTGTCCAGTTGCCCTGCAAATTTCTGGCTGGCTGGCCCGTAAGCATAAACCGGCACGTCTTCTCCCGTATGGCCGCCAGTTGTCCAGCCTGTGTGCGAACGCTTATCGAAGATGCGCTCGATGGCATTGTCGATGTCCAAGTATTCGCCCTCGTCGGCCGCTTTCTTCACAGAAGCGATTTCTTCCTCAGTCAAATCCAAGTCGATATAGCGTTCCAATGTTTCCTCCACGCCGGCACCTCCCGTAATCTCAGAAGCCATGAAATCCGGTGTGCGCTGTGCAGCAAGGATCGGCTCGGCGAACCAATTGTATATGCCGTCTGCACCGATCGAGAAGCCGCCTGTCGAGTGGTCGGCTGTCGCTACGACCAATGTATTTTCATCTTGCTTGGCGAATTCGATTGCCGCCTGGAATGCACGGTCGTAATCCTCCATCTCGCTCATCGCTGCGACGATATCGTTGTCATGTCCTGCCCAGTCAACCTGGCTGCCTTCGATCATCAGGAAGAATCCGTCCTCGTCCTGCTTCAAGCGATCGATCGCAGAACGCGTCATGTCTTCAAGAGACGGCACGCTGTCTTCGCGGTCGATCATTTTCGGCAAGCCGCCTTCTGCGAACAGGCCGAGCACTTGACCGTCGTCATTGGCGCGCAGCTCTTCTTTCGATGTTACATAGCCATAGCCGGACTCCTGGAATTCCTCCGTCAAATCGCGATCTGTGCGGTCGAATAGTTTGGTGCCTCCACCGAGCAAGACGTCGATTTTATGTTCGCCGTCGATGCGCTCATCGAAATAATCATCAGCGATGGCGTTCATATTACGGCGACTGATATCGTGCGCGCCGAATGATGCTGGTGTCGCGTGGGTGATTTCAGAGCTAGCCACAAGCCCGGTCGCTTTACCTTTTTCTTTCGCCGCTTCAAGTACGGTTTTCACTTCCGATTCATCGTTGTCGACCGCGATGGCATTGTTATAGGTTTTGATGCCTGCTGCCATGGCAGTGGCGGCCGACGCTGAATCGGTGACATTTTGTTGCGCATCTTCCGGATAGGTCATTTGCTGTCCAACCAAATAGGAATCGAACGACATTTCATCCGCGAAACGCGCAGATGGATCGTCCTGCAAATAACGGTAAGCGGATGTATAGGACGTGCCGACGCCATCACCGATCAGGAAAATGACGTTTTTCGGTGCATCCTTGTCTTTGCCCTTCTCTTTCCCTTTCCCTTTTCCAGGATTTTTGTGTTCTTTATGTACTTCGGCTTTGCCATTCCCGTGCGCTTCAGCTGGCGCGGACGGGGTAAAGCTCGTCACGGCGACTGCTGCCACCACTGCGGCTGGAACAATTTTTTTCATTGATTTTCGGATCATCTGGCATTCCTCCTCGTGTTTGTTGACCATCGCCAGTGTATCGAAGGAATATTAAGGAATTGTTGAGGGCATGTATGGAATTTGTTAAAGAAATCCTATTTCCCGGGAAATAATTTCGGGGGGATTTCCAAATTAAAAACCGGCCTCCATTAAGGAAGCCGGTTTTTGGCCGATCAATCTTCGCGATCGACGAGTGATTTGTTTTTCTGGAATTTACGGAGTATTTCATAGACGACCGGCACGACCACGAGTGTCAGCAAGGTCGAGGACAATAAGCCGCCGATGACGGTGATCGCCAAGTCTTGGGAGACGAGGCCACCGCCACCGCTTGAGAGAGCCATCGGAATCATGGCACCAATCGTAGCGATTGCCGTCATCAGGATCGGCCGCAGACGCGTCGTTCCTGCTTCAAGCAAGGCATTGCGCACCGTCATGCCTTCGCGTTCCATATGGATGACGCGGTCGACAAGGACGATGGCGTTCGTTACGACGATCCCGATGAGCATGAGCAGCCCCATCATGACCGATACGGAAATTGTCTGGCCTGTGACATATAGGCCGACAAATGCACCGATGACCGCAAACGGCAGCGAGAATAGGATGGCGAATGGCGCAAGCCCGCCGCCGAACGTCACGACCAGGATAAAGTAAACGATCGCGATTGCCGCTGCCATCGCCAGGCCAAGCTGTGTGAAGGTTTCATTGATATCCGCCGTCACGCCGCCGGTTTCTACCGTCACGCCTGTCGGAAGATCCAGTTGATCCACATTTTCCTGGACGGCCGCACTTGGCGCAGATACGTCATTGCCCGTCACCGTGCCGGAAACAGTCGCATAATAAGCGCCTTCCGAACGGCTCAAGGTATTCAAGGTGGTGCCTTCTTCGACTTCGACCAATTCGCCGACAGTCATCATGGTACCTGCAGCTGTTGGCACAGGCGTCTCCAGAAGCTCTTCAAAAGTCGCTGCGTCTTGCTGGGCATCGCGCTGGACAATGACTTCAAGTTCGCCGCCGTCTGTATTGACGGTCGTCAGCACTTCATTTTGGCCCCCGCCGGACAAAGCCATCGCGACTTGTCCCGCCGTCAGGCCATATTGGAGAATTTCCTGCTGTTCGATGCGTAAAGTATGTTCGACATAAGGATCTTCCGCATCGGAGGTCACTTCTTCCAAGCCGTCGACTTCGCTCATCGCGCCTTCGACTTGTGCAACGGTATCCATCAAGTCATCGAGGTCTTCGCTGTACAAGGTGTACGCGACTTCACTCGATGCCGCCATGCCGCCGCCCATCATATCCTGCTCGCCCCACTCGCCTGACTGGTCGAGTCCTGCAAGATAGTCCGTAACTTGGCTGCGGGCTTCTTCGAATTCATCGACTGAAATCGAATCATCAAAGATCAAATACAATAATGCACCGTCTCCGCCGCCCATCATCATCTGGGCCATATCGGCATTGGCTGAATCGTTGATCGATAATTGAAGAACGTCGATGTCTTCGCGTTCAAGCAAGTCTTGCTCGACCGCTTCGATGTTCTCGACAGTCTCTTCCTGCAACTCTCCGGCTGAAGGGGAATACGTGATGTACATCATTTTCTCGGTTTGCGAGCCGAGGAACGAGAAGCCGATCAACGGTGTCAGCGCCAAAGACCCCGCGAGCAACACGACTGCAATGATCGATGTGATCCACTTATGGTTCAAGGACTTCTCAAGGAATGAACGGAACCAAAGCGCCATCTTTCCGACTTCTTGATGCTTCGATGCTGTTTTCTTGCCGTATAATTTCTTTTTGAAGAAACTATGCGACATCGCCGGCACGATGCTGACTGCCACTGCAAGCGACGCAAGCAAAGCAAACGACATTGTCAGTGCGAACGGCAAGAACAATTCGCCGACCATTCCACCGACAAAGACCAGTGGCGCAAAGACTGCAATCGTTACAAGCGTTGATGATAAGATCGGCTTGAACATTTCGATCGTCGCCGATTGGATCAATTTGCGGCCGGATAATTTCTCTTCTTTCAAATGCATGCGCCGGTAAATATTCTCGACGACGACAATCGAGTCATCGATGACCCGGCCGATCGACACGGTAATGGCACCGAGCGTCATGATGTTCAAGGTGATATCGAGCCGGTTCAACAGGAGCAATGCCACGAAAATGGATACTGGGATCGAGACGATGGCAATGAGCGTCGAACGGAGATCACGCAAGAACACCAAAATGATCAGCACGGCAATCAAGCCGCCAAACAAGGCTTTTTCCACCATTGCAAAGACCGATTCCTCGATCGGCTCGCCTTGATCAAGCGTAATGTCGACGATCAAGCCGTCCACTTCGCTTTCCAAATCCGCCATCAAGTCTTTTACTTCATTGACCACGGTGACCGTATTGGCTTCCTGGCCTTTGACGATTTGGATGGCAATGGCATCTTCGCCGTTGGTGCGGGAAATCGACTGCACTTTCCCGACCAGTTCCACGTCGGCCAGTTCAGACAGGGCAACAAATGGTTCCGGATTGTCTTCTGAAGGCGTCACTGGAATCAATAATTCCTCAAATTCTTCAATAGAAGCGACCGAACCGTCGATATAGACCGCTTCTTCGCCTTCTTCAAATTCGCGGAGGCCGAGCGACAAAGCAATATTGCTCGCTTCGATCATCTGCTGGATGTCTTCTTCCGTCACTTCACGGGCAGCCATTGCCGCTTCATCGTATGTCAGATGAATTTCTTCGACATGCTGTCCGGTGACAGTAGCAGACGCGACGCCATCAATTTTTTCGATCTCCGGCAAAATCGTCGTTTGGACACGGTCCGTCAATTCGACGATCGATTCCGTGTCACTGCTGACAGACAGTGCAACCACCGGGAACATATTGAGGCCGATCGACATGATCGACGGAGTCTCCACTTCCTCAGGCAAGTTTACGCCATCGACTGCGGATTCAAGTTCCCGCTTTTTCTCATCCATATCGACTCCGTAATCGTATTCGATCTGGATTTGGGAGACATTCGAAGAGGAATTTGAATAAACTGCTTTGACATCCTCCAGGCTTTCGACTGCCTGTTCCACAGGTATCGATACTTCTTCCATCACCTGTTCAGGTGCAGCCCCCGGGTAGACCCCCGAGACGATTAAGTAGGGAATCGAAATATCAGGGATCGACTCCATCTTCATTTGGGTTGTTGAATAAATGCCGGCAAAGGTTACAATTAAAGTCAACAGCCACACGGCAAATTTGTTTTTCAGCACAAAACGCACGAATCCTTGCACACAAATTCTTCCTTTCTTTGACGAAATCCATTTACTACTCTATAGTAATGACCGATTGGTCAAGCGTCAAACAAGTAAGGGGAAAAGAGGAATCAAATATGTCAAAAAAGCAACAGATCCTGGAATCAGCGCTTCAACTCTTTGCTGAAAACGGCATTGAAGCTACATCTGTCCAGCACATCACCCAAGAAGCAGGCATATCAAAAGGCGCGTTCTACTTGTCTTTCCCTTCAAAGGAGTCATTGATCAAAGAAATCATCGATTCATTCATGAAAGGCTTTGTCGCTGATATTGACCGAGTAGTCAACAGCTTGCAAAAACCTGATGAAAAACTGCGCCTCTATTTTCTTGCCCATCTGGCATTGCTCGAAAAGCATGCGGATTTCGCCAAGATCTACGCACAGGAGCCGATGCATGCCCTAAACGAGGAAATTTTGGAGAAACTCATCCATTACGATACGTGGATTGACCGTTCGCTGCTGTCGTTATTGGACGAGTTGTATGGGGAGCAGCTGCGAGGCCGCCGCTATGACTTGCTCATTTCCATCAAAGGCTTCGTGCGCATTTATTCGCAGCTGGTGTTGTTCCATCCATATCCACACGATATCGAAAAAATTGCAGAGCTTCTCGTCGAAAAGACCAACGTCCTGGCCGCCTACTCCACTACGGCTTACCTGACAGAAGAAATGGTCGAATTGCCGATGCCTGGTCCCGAGGAAGTGACCACCGAAGAAAAATTGCTGTCGGTAATCGCCGAGTTACTGGAAGACGGACAGCACCCGCCGCTCATGGCCGAATCGTTCTCGCTGCTTGCCGAAGAGCTCCAGTTGGAAACGCCAAGACGCGCGATCCTCCACGGCTTGCAGGCCAATATCTACGATTACGCTCCTGCCAAATGGCTATCATATCTATTAAAGAAATACGAACAGAAAAAAAGCCCAGACAATTGATGTCTGGGCTTTTTACATGCGGTGATTTACTTGATTTCCACGGTCCAGTCCAGTGTGTCTTCGACTTTTCCTGTCTGGATGCCAGTAATCGTGTCGTACAGCTTTTGCGACAATTCACCGATTTCGTGGTTGTTGATGATCATTTTCTGGCCTTGCCAGTTGAGTTCACCGACCGGGGAAATGACCGCAGCCGTTCCCGTCCCGAAGACTTCTTCGACTTTTCCAGCTTGGTACGCTTCGTAAAGTTCATCGATGGCCATGCGTTTTTCCGTTACCGGAACGCCCCATGAATTCAACAATTCAATGATCGACATACGCGTGATGCCTTTTAAGATGCTACCGTTGAGCTCAGGTGTGAATACTTCCCCATCGATCTTAAAGAAGATGTTCATGCTGCCGACTTCTTCAATATAGCGCTTCTCGACGCCATCGAGCCACAACACGTCCGCATTTCCTTCTTTCTTGGCATTCGCTTGCGCCTGGTAGCCGGAAGAATAGTTCCCGGCCGTTTTTGCCATTCCCGTGCCGCCTTTGACTGCGCGCGTGAACTTGTCTTCGACATGGATGACAACTGGTTGCAATCCGCCTGGGAAATAGGAGCCGACAGGAGACAGGATGACCATATACTTATATGTAGATGATGGCCCTACTGCCAAATTGGCATCCGTCGAGATAATGTACGGGCGGATATAAAGTGATGTGCCCGGTGTTTTCGGCACCCAGTCTTTTTCAAGCTTGATCAATTGCTTCAGGTGCTCAAGCGCCAAGTCTTCGTCGATCGGCGGAATGCTGAGGCGCTCACTCGACAAGTTGAGGCGTTCAAAGTTCTTCTCAGGACGGAACAGCAATACGCGCCCGTCTTCTGTGCGGTATGCTTTCATGCCTTCAAAAACCGTCTGCCCGTAATGGAAAATCATCGCTGCCGGATCCAAGGAAATCGGACCGTATGGAACGATCTTCGGTTCATGCCAGCCTTTCTCCGTTTCGTATTCCATGATGTACATATGGTCAGTGAAAGTTTGGCCGAATGGAATCTGGTCTTGCGCCGGCTTGTCTTTCTTCGCAGTATTCTCGATTACTTCCAATTGATAAGTCGTCATGGTCATGTCCCCTTCTATGCAGCAATTTTATTTTCACAATTTCGAATAATTATACACACATTTCCACGTACTGAAAAGGCTGTTCATCAAATTCGCCAAATATCGGCCAATCGGCTCAGCGGATCAATTCCATGAAATGCATGAGAATCTTTGCCGTTAATCCCCAAATGACGCGGTCTTCGTATAAATAGAAGAATTCATCCACTTGCCGCGCACGCCAGCTGTAGTTTTCGCCGCCGGCAATCAAGTCATACGGAAAACTTTCCTCCGGCTGAATATCGAAATCAATGCGGTACACGCGCGGCTCGTTTTCAAGGAAAAACTTCAGCGGCACCGTGAAGACGCTGTCGACTTCAGGCGGATTCGGCTTAAAATCCGTGTCAGGATCGATAAAGCCCGCAAACGAATAGACAATCATGCCAAACGGCGAGACGATGTAATCGAGCGGAAACACATTGCTGATCGCCTCTTTGCGGATGCCAAGCTCTTCCATCGTTTCACGCAAAGCTGTTTCTTCCTCATCTTCATCCCCGTGATCGATGCGCCCACCCGGAAAACAAATCTCCCCAGGCTGGCGCCTCATTTCAAACGAACGCACTTCAAACAGGATATGGACGCCGTCTTCTTTTTCAATCAATGGGAGAAGAATCGCATATTTCGAGAAATCCCGGTTGCCGAGTACTTCAGGCACCCGCCCTTTGACTTTTTCCAAAATCTTTTCCGGTTCCATGCCATCACCTCGACTTTCTTTCTTCCTATCTTACCAAATAATCGAAGTGCCCGGCCTTTCAATCGCTCCGGAAAGATGAAAAATCCGAATTCCCTTGCCATCTATTGGCGAACGCACTGCGCCTTCGCTACAATGGGAGCGGAGGGGATAGACTTGAACCGAAAAACATATATCGACAACGATTCCTATATCGCGGGCATGACCATAAAAGACCCGCAAACGAGCGGCGATAATAACTTGGCGCTCCACGCCGGAACCCATCGCGAGCATTCACTCGAAAACCGGGAAGCTTTGCTTGCTTCACTTGGCCACACCCTCGATGAACTTGTCTGCGCCAATCAAACCCACAGCAAGCATTTCCGAAAAGTGACCCGTGCAGATGCAGGCAAAGGCGCCCGCATTCTAGACGATGCGATTGCGGATACCGATGCGCTCTATACGCGCGATACAGGACTCGTGCTCTCGAGTTTTGCCGCTGATTGCGTGCCCGTAACTTTCTATCACGTAACGGAAGAGTTGGTCGGTGCCGTACATTCCGGATGGCAAGGAACCGTAAAGGAACTCGTGCCGCACTTGTTTGCCCATTTAACCGCCAATGAAAACTGCGCGCCGGAAGGATTCCGCGTCCAGATCGGCATGTCGCTCAGCCAGGAGAAATTTGAAGTGGATGAAGACGTCTACGTGAAATTCAAAGCACTCGGCTATGCCGACCCGTTCATCGAATTCAACGAAGAAACCGGGAAATACCATATCGACAATCAACTCACGGTCAAAACCCAGCTGGAACGCGCAGGCATTCCAGCCGAATATATCGACATCGACCGAAGCTGCACCTTCAAGAGTCCAGACGGCTTTTCCTACCGCGAAGACAGACAATGCGGCCGCCATATGGCTTATATCGTCAAGAAATAGCAAAAAGCTCTTCCGCATAGGGAGAGCTTTTTATAATAACTATTTGAACTGACGATCGACTGGATTATCGGTTTTTACATCCTGCTTTAAGAGAGATACAATAACTTCCTACTCTTAAACTAGAGACGGAGCGGAAATGGCTGACTCCTGGGGGACCGTGCGGGCTGGCGAGACAAATGTGCCATGCTCTTCGGCACATTGGCTCAACACCCGCCCCATTCCCGGGCAGCTGAAAACGCGACGTCCTGTCGCATCAGCTGCATGACTCGCATCCTGCGAGCCCAAAGCAGCCATTGAAGCGCAGTCTATTAGCACTGGCTATGCACACTGGCTTCAACTACCAGACGGTATAATTCATCAATTATATCTTCAAATCATCAAAATCTCCCGAATGTCCTCTTCACTCATCGATTGCACGGCTTCTGAACCGGATTGGATCATCTCATCCACCAAATCCTGCTTGCGCAGCTGCAGGTCGTACATCTTCTCTTCAATCGTTCCTTTCGCCACTAAACGCAGCACTTGCACTTCCCGCTTCTGCCCCATCCGGTGTGCTCGGTCCGCTGCCTGCTGTTCGACGGCCGGGTTCCACCACAAATCATACAGGATGACCGTATCGGCCCCCGTCAAATTGAGCCCGGTCCCGCCCGCTTTCAAGGAAATCAAAAACAGGTCCTCCTCGCCTTCGTTAAAGCGGTCGCATAATTCCACGCGCTCTTTTGGCGGCGTCGAGCCATCTAAATAGAAATACGACCTTCCTGAGCGCAAGAGCGACTGGCCGATGATATTGAGCATGCCCGTAAACTGTGAGAACACCAGCACACGGCGGCCGGTCAAGCGCGCCTCTTCCAGGATTTCCAGCAATTGCTCGAACTTCGCCGAGCCACCGGAGTAGTCTTCCACAAACAATGATGGGTGGCAGCATAATTGCCGCAGACGCGTCAGTCCCGCAAGAATGCGGATGCGGTTTTTGCGCATGCTATTGTCGCGCAGATGCTTCAAGGCTTCATGACGCAGTTCCGCGAGATACGCCGTGTACAGTTTCTTCTGCTCTTCGTGGAGTTCGGAATGTTCGATGCGCTCGATCTTTTGCGGCACTTCCCCAAGCACTTCCGCTTTCGTCCGGCGCAACAGGAACGGCCGCACGCGCTTGGCGATATCGGCGTTGCGCAGTTCCGCAAACTGGCTGCGGTCCGGAAGCAGCGCCGGAAAGACGACGTGGAAAATCGACCACAATTCATCGAGCGAGTTTTCAATCGGCGTCCCAGTGAGCGCGAACCGATGCCGTGCGTTCAGCTCTTTCACGGCTTTGGCGGTTTGAGTCGCCGGATTTTTAAAAGCTTGCGCTTCATCGAAGAAAATCGTATGGAAGGTCCAATCTTTATATGCCCCCCGGTCCATCCGCAGCGCCGGATAAGAAGTGATATACACATCACCGGGCTCTTTCAAGGCTTGCGTCCGCTTTGCTTTCGGGCCGTCGACGATGACCGTCTGGATCTCCGGTGCAAAGCGCTCGAATTCGGCTTGCCAATTGTACATGAGCGAAGAAGGCGCAACGATCAGCGCCGGTTCATCGCTCTTGCGGATGTCTTCCAGCACCGATTGCACAAAAGCGATGCTCTGGACGGTTTTTCCGAGTCCCATCTCATCTGCCAATATGCCGCCGAATCCGTACTTCGCCAGCAAACGGAACCAGCTGAAGCCGCGTTTTTGATAATCCCTTAAAATGCCTTCAAAATGCGCCGGCAATTGTTGTGATTGCGTCCACGGATGGTGCAGCTCTTTCAGCAAGCGCGCAAATTCCGTCCCTGTCTCCGATAATTCGTGCTGTTCGAGGCTCCCGGCAAGCCGCATGCCTTCCAGCAGCGGAATGCGCTGAACGCGTTCAAAATTATCTTCATCGATGTTCATGACAGCCAAATACTCCTCAAACGCCGCCATGCCCGGAGTTTCAAGCGACATTAACGTACCGTTAGGGATGCGAAAATAGCGCTTTTTCTCCCGAATGGCGCGGATAATCCCCCGTAATTCTTCTTCCGGTATGCCCCCGAGATCAAAGCGGAACTCCAGCCAATCGGTCCGGTCTTTCGGCAGATTGACACGGATTTTCGGCCCCGGCAAGGTTTTTTGGATGCGCATTTTCACCGAAGTTGTCGCATAGACCTCGAGCCATTCTTCGAGCAGCGGCACCGTATCGTAAAGGAAATCATATTCCGCTTCTTCGTCCTGGAGATAGAAACCGCCGTCCGTTTTCGTCAGCCGCCCCGACGCCATCAAGTCCATGATGGCCCGTTCTTTTTCGAGCTGGCGGAACACACCAGGATACTGCCGGTATGTTCCGTCGGGCTCTTCGCACGGATTGATGATGAGCTGTCCGTAATGAAATTCAAGTCCTGCAAGCAGTCGGCTGCGCACGCGATCGAGATACAGTTTCGCGCGCAGCGGCGTTTCCCCGATTTTCTCAATCGCCTTTTCAGTCACGATGACCGGCCCGAGCTTTTCCAGCCCCGGCAAGACGACTTTCATCATATGGGCGACTTGGCTTTCCTCGACCGCCAGCTCCTCGCCTGCCCCTTGCATCAATTCCTGCAAGCCTGAGAGACGCTTCATATCGGCACTGGCCGGCTGGACAATCGATTCTTCCGTCAAGGCGACGCCGTACTTCGGAAAAATTTGAAAACGCTCCAAACCACGGACGATCAAGCGGTATCCGCTAGTGCCGTGGTCTAGTCGAAACGACACTGGCAGTGTATCCGTTACGTGAAATGGCAGCACTTCCCCGAGTGGATTTTCAAATTTGGCATGCGTTATTTCGCGCAACAATGGCAACAAGCGCTCCCAATCGCTTGCGGAAACGAGCAATTTTCCGTTTTCATCCGGCTGGGGATTGCTTTTATCGAGCACTTGAAGCAGCTCCAGGACCGGTTGTTCGAGTGCATGGCGGCTTGGGTCGTATGGAATCGCTGCGGTCTCCTCGTATTGGCCATTCGACAGGGCCGAGACGAAACGCAGGGGATCCCTTACATTTTTCAAGATGGCCGTGCCGCTCCGGAACGTCAGTACCAATTGCTCTTTGCCTCCACTGCGTATGGCTGCTTCCACGTGATACGGCACGCGCCGGTCGAAGCGATGCAGCCGGGCAGAAGGCTTGTCGTCTTCTTCAAACAAGCCGAACATCTGCTCAGCTAGTGGACGCTCCCGTTGGCCAAGCTCTTCCGCGGCGATCATCACCGCTGCAATGTGATGGCAATATGTATGGATGAATCCGACAGGCGGGCAGCTGCATTCTGCATGAATGGTCCCGGCTTGTGAACGGGTTAGCTCGACGTAGAATGAGCTGCGCCCTTCGACAATAGCTGTTATGGACTGGTCATTGGCTTCTGTGATATTGACTTTTCCGGCCATTTGAAACGCTTGGCCTTTTTTATAGGCAGCCTGGCCGCATAATTTGCGGATATGTTTATCGCTGATCCAAAATTCCATAGCGGCCCCTTTCTTCTGCGTGATGATGTCGTACATTCATTATCCGGCATGCCGCGTTCGTCTTCAAGCGGAGGCGCTTTACATAGCATGTGCTTTCAACTTATAATAGACTTAATTTTCAGATATTAATTGATAGCTTGATTCCAAGGGGGAGATAGCAATGGCTCGTGCCCATCAAAGCATATTCATCCAAGCGCCGATCGACGAAGTGTTCCAGTTCGCCAAGAAACCCGGAAACTGGACGAGTTTTTACAATCATTTATCTAAACCGGAAAGAATCGAAGGCACCGGCGAAGCAGGCACTGAAGTCGAGACGGTATTTTCCATTGTCGGCTTGCGCTTCCCGGTGACAATCAATGTGGTGCGCTGTGAACGCAGTGGCGAGGAAGGATTTTGGGAAGGCATCATCACCGGCAGCTTTATCGCCCACCAAAAGAGCCATTACCGTTCGATGGAAGGCGGAACGGAAGCGGTCTTCGAACTGGAAATCGATCTGCCCGACAGCGCTTTCGACCGTTTTACCGAGCGATTGGTCTACGACCGGCTGGAGAAGAACACACTTCGCCATACGCTTGAAAATCTCAAAGCGACTTGTGAATTGGAGCGGTGAACCCTAGTTGCCCAAAGGATAAATCAACTGAGCTTGGAAAGAAACTAGCGATCATCACTGGCTCGCTTATTGAACTAATTGAAAACCCGTATGCTAAATTCCGGCATACGGGTTTTTTGGGCATTAAAAAACACCCCGCATAAATGCGGGATGTATCGATAGCTGCGGCGTATCAGGCCACGCTCCACAACGTGTTCCATAAAGGAATGCCTGTCCGTCTTATGCAGCTTAGCTCATCGCGTAGTTAACAATAGCCTATACACCATGCCCTGTCAACTCCAAAAATCCGAAGCCTCTACCTCTTCCTTTAAAACTGACCCCTAAAAATTATTCAGAATTGATACTTTTAACTAGGTCAATTACTTGCTACAGTAGTTCAAAACTACACGGCATTGCTGGAGGGCCTTGCGCCTGGCGGATGTCCAAGAAAGAAGGAATCGTTTCATGCAAAAAACTACGACTTATTCCAGTTCCAAAACCTATGATTTGATCATCACTTCGATGCTCATCGCACTTGTTTTTGTGGCAACGATGTTGCTCAACATCCGCCTGCCGATTGCGGCAAATGGCGGACTGGTCCACCTTGGCACGACGATGCTGTTCACGGCAGCCCTGTTGTTCGGGCCGAAAAAAGGCGCCATCGCCGGAGCAGTCGGAATGGGGCTCTTCGATTTAGTATCAGGCTGGACGCTATGGGCACCGATCACCATCATCGCACGCGGCTTGCAAGGCTACCTGGTCGGGAAAATCGCCTGGTCGGGCGGGCGCGGCGGCGAAAGCCTTGGATTCAACATCCTGGCTGCGGCGCTTTCCATTCCGGTCATGGTCGCTATCTACTATATCGGTGAAGCGATTATCTTCAGCAGCTGGATCATTCCGGCAGCCTCCATTCCAGGAAACCTGGTGCAAAACGCAGTCGGATTGGCACTCGCCATTCCAGTTGTTGCAGCGTTGAAGAAAACACCTTACTTCAGAAATTAATAAAATGCCACTCCTGACATTTCAGGAGCGGCATTTTTTATTTGCGAAGTGATTTTCTGAATCCATAAAAAGGCTGGAACCCATTGCCTTCGTAAAAAGAACTCGACGAGCTGGAGGCTAGAAGATCGATTCTTGTATCTGGGTGCAACGCGTGCACAAAATCCAGTAACTTTTTCCCAGCCCCGCATCCTCTAAAGGGTTGAGCTACAAGCAGTTCGCTAATATACGTGCTGACAGAGCCGTCGGTGACTCCTCTTATATAAGCTATGAGCCCCTGGTCTTGTGATTCTGCCACATAAGCGATGTTCAAGTTTTTCCACGCTTCTTTTGTTTGGATATTTTTCTCCACCAGACCTGTCCATCCTTGTTGTTGGTTCAACCGTTGGATGTGCTCCAAATCTTTTTCTTCGTAGCTTCGGATCGTAATCTCCAGCGCATCCCCTGCCTGTGCCATATAAATGCCTCCTGCCGAAATAGTTTAATTGCTTTTCAAAGCTTGCAAAAAAACCGCCAAGATTGCTCTCGGCGGTTTTCTCTTCATTAAATTTGCGGTGTTAAATCTTCCGGCGCATGGTCGGCCGGTTTCACTTCATTCAAATCCAGCGTTTCTGCTGTGTATTTATGCACATGTTTCAATAGCTCTTCGTTGTTCATCAAGGATTTGCCGTAGGACGGAATCATTTCCTTGATCTGTGGCTCCCATTTTGCAAGGTCTTCAGGGAAGCAGCGTGCGAGCACGTCGAGCATGACATGGACCGCTGTCGATGCACCCGGAGATGCACCAAGAAGCGCAGAGATCGTGCCGTCTGCTGAGCTGACGACTTCCGTGCCGAATTGCAGCGTGCCTTTGCCGCCTGCGTCGGTATCTTTGATGACCTGAACGCGTTGTCCTGCGACAACGAGCTCCCAGTCATCGCTTTTCGCAGCCGGAATGAATTCGCGCAGTTCTTCCATGCGCTGTTCTTTCGACTGGATGACTTGCTGGATCAGGTATTGTGTCAGCGACAAGTTTTTCGCTCCGCCTGACAGCATCGTCAATACGTTATTCGGCTTGACGGATGCCACCAAGTCCATATAAGAGCCGGTTTTCAGGAACTTCGGCGTAAAGCCTGCGAACGGCCCGAACAACAAGGATTTCTTGTCGTCGATAAAGCGGGTATCCAAGTGAGGCACGGACATCGGCGGTGCGCCGACTTTCGCTTTGCCGTAAACTTTCGCGTGATGCTGTTCGATGACTTCCGGGTTTTTGCAGACCATGAACAGGCCGCTGACCGGGAATCCGCCGATATGCTTGGATTCCGGGATGCCGGATTTTTGGAGCAAGTGGATGCTTGCACCGCCGCCGCCAATAAAGACGAACTTCGCTGTGTGTACATCGAGTTTGCCGGTCTCCAAGTTTTTAACTTTCAGCAACCAACGGCCATCTTTCATTTGTTTCAAATCCTGCACCACGTGGCGGTAATGGACATTAACGTCTTCTTTTACGAGACGGTCGAACAGCATGCGCGTCAAAGCGCCGAAGTTTACGTCCGTGCCCGTATCGATTTTCGTCGCAGCGATCGGCTCATTGTCCTGGCGGTTCGCCATGATCAATGGCATCCATTCTTTCAGCACTTCCGGGTCGTCGGAAAATTCCATGCCTGTAAAGAGCGGGTTTTCAATCATTGCGTCAAAACGTTTTTTCAGGAAACGGATATTGTCTTCGCCTTGCACCATGCTGATGTGCGGAAGCGGGCGAATGAAGTCTTCCGGGTTTTTCAACAATCCGGTTTTCACGAGATGGGACCAGAACTGGGCCGATACCTGGAATTGTTCGTTGACGTCAATGGCTTTGCTGATATCCATCGTGCCGTCCGGTTTTTCTTTCGTATAGTTCAATTCACAAAGGGCTGCGTGGCCAGTACCGGCATTGTTCCATTCGTTTGAACTTTCTTCGCCTGGGCTCGACAATTTCTCGAACACATTGATTTTCATGTCTGGAGATAATTCTTTTAGGAGAATCCCCAGAGTCGCACTCATAATACCAGCACCGATTAAGATTACATCTGTATCAGTTTCTCTATTGCTCATGTATACCTTCCTTTTCTACGCAAGTATTAGCGGCTTTCGAGTCCACCGCTTCCGTGTTAAATCCATCATCTATTGTATGCCTGTGTGACACAAAATTTCTACTACTAACGGACAATTATAAACCATTTTGCGTAAGGATTAAAGAAAATAAGCCTTTTGTGCAAAGCCATGAGATGAAAAAGCAGATTCCTGCACTGAAGGCGCGTAATCCCCCTTCGAACGAGCAGCTTAGTCTATTCCGCAATCTGCGCCCATGCAAAAAGAGACCGTCATTGCGACGGTCTCTACAGAGTCTTCGTTGCCATTGAATTTCACCAGCTTGGCTTGGAAGCGAATTTCTTGTAAAGGGCAAGCAGGCACCAGAACAGCAGGGCCGTGGCGAGAAAACTGGCCACGTACCCGATCGGGGAAACGGCATAACCGAATGATACTTCCGACTGCAGCACATGCTCATTCGCCCATAACGCTTCGATATTCGGCTGGTACAGCATCGTTTTCGCATATCCGACCGTAAATGTAATAACCCAATACAAAAGATGGACCATTACGGCCCCGCTGCTGCCTGGCATATCAGCTTCATCCCGCTCACCCCTTTTTCCATATTTTAGCATAAAAATGGAAGTGCGCCTATATAGAATTCCAACTGTTCCCAATTTTTTTATTTATGTTCGGTTCGCGCTGTGGAACGGGCAGCTGATTATATGATCGTCGACCATTCCTATTGCCTGAAGAAACGAATAGCTCGTGACCGGGCCGACGAATTTAAAGCCGCGTTTTTTCAAATCTTTGCTGAGCTTTACCGACAATTCCGATTGGGCGGGAATCTGCCCGTCTGATTGCCATTCGTTGATCACCGCTTGGCCGTCTGTGAAACTCCATAGATACTCGGCAAAACTCGCGAATTCGGATTGGATTTCCTTCACCGCCCGTGCATTCGTGCGCACGGATTGGAGCTTGGCACCGTGTTTGATCACGCCGTATTGCTCCTTGATCTCAGCAAGCGCTTCATCCGTCAATGCGGCGCAATAATCTATATCGAAATTGTGAAAAGCGTCTTTGTAGCTATCGCGTTTTGACAGCACGATCTGCCAGGACAAGCCTGCTTGGGCGCCTTCCAAGCTCAGCATTTCAAATAAATAACGTTCATCGCGGCTCGGCCGGCACCATTCTTCGTTGTGGTAGGCTTGCATCCGTTCGTCGCTTTTTGGCCATTCGCATTGCGCCATTGGAGCACCTCTTCCTGTTTTTTTTATGATGAAAAAAAGAAGCGGCAATCCTTCCCGCTTCTTTACCGATGATCGTCTTCCGGCGTTTCCCGGTCCTCTACTTTGACGCTTTTTACAGGCGTTTGTTGATTCGGCACATCATCCACTTTATTGGACTTGCTCTTTTTCAGCATCACAAGGATACTGCCGACCAAAAGCCCGGTAATGAGCAGAAAAAGGCCAAAGATGATGAGCGCCACCGTAATCCCACCAGGCATTTCCATTTTTATTTCCCCCTTTCGCTATCGTTCCTTAGGTTCTGTTCATTGTTCATTCTCCAGTTTTTTAACGCGCAATTCCAGTGCCTTGATGCGCTTTTGCAAATCCGTTTCATCCGACTGCAGCTTTTTGTTCTTGTTGGCCGCTGATTTTACGGCAGCTACTACCAGCACGATCGCCAAAATGAAAAAGCCCAGAAGGAAGAACGTTGCAATGATATCGCCTATATTGAACATCATCATATTATCCACAATTCATATCCCCTTCCAATCTTGGTGTAAACTTCTACAAACTTTACAGAAAACCCTTTTATCGCGGCATGCAGTCAATATTAAAAGCCGCTTTCATAAATCCCCTTGAAATTAAAATTCATTCAACTCACTAAAAAGCCGAAACCCTCACGAAGGGCTTCGGCTTTTTAGTGTTCAAGCGACGTGTCTATCGCATCATTTCGTTAACGAAATACAGCTGATAAACAGCAGGCAGCAATAACGCGACGGTTAAACAAATCACGGCCGCGATTTTCGATTGTTTGCGTACGCGCCCATCTTCCGATTTCAATTGCTCGAAAAACGTTAACGTAAAGTAAAAGCTGGCCACAAACAAAAGGGCTGAAACGATGCCCATCCAACTGCCCATTCCAAACATCCCAATATTCGACATCCCGCTCCCCCATTTCATACCTGATTAGGCCTTCGTTAAGTCGCCAAGAACAAGTTTTGCCATGAGACAGTCAATAAAAACAGCGAAATGACCACGAAAGCATAACCCCAGAATTCTTTTTGGTTTTTCTCGATCCGTTCGAATCCTGCAACGAGCATGAACAATCCCGCGAGCAGCATGACGAGCGGCGTCAAAACCAATTTTTCGGTAAATAATGTATAGCTTCCTATTCCGATAACACTTAATTGAAGGATAATCCGAATTATTTTCAGCATCGCTATTCCCCATTCTTACGCAACTGCTCCAATGCGTATTGGCGCATCCGGGCAGTCTATAAATTCCCATTTTTTTCATCCTATCATTTTTAAGGAATCAAAGGAATATGAAGATGGAAATTTGAGGAAATAGATAGTCGTTTTCATAAAAAAGAACGCGGCTCCTGCTTTAGCCCGCCTTATTTCATATGATTTCGGATATGGCGGGGAATCATGACCGCTTCGACCGATAAATCGACCGCTTCGAAGTCTGGATCGATGCATTCCTGCCAGTACGCCATGTGTTTTTCGTCAATCCAATGCGTTGAGGTTTCCACCGCCTGCCCGCCTTCCCCCTGCACCGAATACCAATACAAATACTCAGCCCCATCCAGCGTTTCCCGGAAAATGGTCTCGACGTACATGTTCTCCCCTTCCAAGGTCACAAGGACTTCCTCCATATGATTGTTCAAGAACTTTAGCCATTCATCTACCACTTCCGACTTTCCTTTTTTCACGCGAAACCGCGTCAATTCAACATTCACCTAAACCACTTCCTTCGAAGTTTTTTAAAATTGCTCAAGATGGCAGAAAACAACAAGCTTGGCGAAATTATCTTCCATAAGTTTATTGACAATACACGAGTAGCGAAGTAGGATAAAACAAGAATCTAATTGAAAATGATTATCATTATTGATTGATCATTCTCGATCAAAGGAGAAGAAGAACTTGAAAAAATCAGGATTATTGTTCGTGCTTTTATTGTTACTGGCCGTACTCGCCGCTTGTGGCTCTGCTGAATCGTCAGAAGATACAGGCGCTGCAGAACCGGAACAAGATGCAGCAGCGGAGACATTTATATACGAATCGGAAACAGGCGCCGTTGAAGTGCCGACAGACCCGCAGCGCATTATCGCCTTGACGAACGGGCCGAATGTCTTGGCGCTTGAAGGCAATATCGTCGGCATCGACGAATGGACCAATGCCAACCCGCTTTTTGAAGATATGCTGTCCGATGTGGAAATCGTCACGGAAGACAATCTGGAGAAAATCATCGAATTGGATCCGGACCTCATCATTGCAGGCACACACATGAAAAATCTCGACAAGATGAGCGAAATTGCACCGACCGTTGCTTTCACGTGGGGCAAACTCGGTTATTTGGATCAGCAAGTCGAAATCGGCAAATTGCTCAATAAAGAACAGGAAGCGACAGATTGGGTCGCTGATTTCCAAAACCGCGCACAAGCTGCCGGTGAAGAAATCCGCGCCAAAATCGGTGAAGACGCCACTGTTTCGGTCATCGAAAGCGGCAATAAGGAATTCTATGTATTCGGTGATAATTACGCACGCGGCACCGAAATTCTCTATCAGGAAATGGGCTTGAACATGCCGGAAAAAGTCGAGGAACTTGCCCTTGAAGCAGGCGTCCACACCTTCTCGCTCGAAGTATTGCCTGACTTTGCAGGGGATTACGTCGTCCTCAGCAAAAATCCGGATGTCGACAACTCATTCATGGAAACCGATGTCTGGAACAATATCCCTGCCGTAAGCGAAGAGCGCGTCATTGAAATCAATACGAAAGCTTCGACGTACAGCGACCCGATCACCCTGGACCATCTGCTCGGTATCTTTGAAGAAGGATTCCTTGCCGGTAATTAAGCCATTTGAAAGCCCCCGTCCGAACGGACTTCCACACCCCCCGGAAGCCGTTCGGACGGGGGCTTTCGTTATGTTTTGCTTTTGGCGCATGCATCACACGTAAACTTGCCCTCTAGTTTTAAATACGCTTTGACCTCCGCGAACCCTTTGCGCTTCGGATAGCGCATCTGGATATGCACTACTTCATCGCCTTCGATTTCCCTGCCGCACACTTGGCATTTCGGTGCTTGATTGAACATCATCATCCCTCCCACTTGATGGTTATTGTTTTAAGCGTTCCGATAAGCCTTGGTCGTCCGTATAAGTGAACTTGCCGATTTTGCCTTCCTGGACAGTCGAGAATAGCACGACGCCTCCCACTTCAGCACGCTGCTCTTTTCCGCCTTTTTTCTGAAACACCACTTCTGCCGTGAACAGGTAGCGGTTCGCCACCGTCTCGCTCAACTCGATGTCTACATCTTCCAGGCGCAGCTCGTAGCCGTAAATATCAGCCAACCCCGGAAAATAGGTACCGAATACCCGCATGAACTGATCCAATTCGTTGTCAGTGAAATAGGCTCCGTATTTGTCGTCCACTTGCTGTTCAAATGCCTCATTCACTTCGACGCCGTCCACGATTTGTTTGTTGGCAGGATTCCACATCGCCTCTAAAAACTCCTCGTCCGGCCCGTTGAATTGCAGCTCCAATACGCGCTCAATCGTCTCCATTTTTGGGTCGTCCGCTTTCGCCGCCATACACCCGCACACGGTAAACAATGCCGCGAGCACGGCCAGCCCAGCCAACGCCAATTTCAGTTTGCTTGCTCCTTTCTGCATTCCGACCATCTCCTTTGTTTATACTACGAAATAACTAGAGTTAAGTTTCAATTTTCTGGCATATAAGGGAGTTGTTTCGAAATGGCTTTTATATCTAAAAACCGAAAAACGCCTTTCAGTCCACTCCCCCTAAGGTTCGCAAGCTGAAAGGCGTTTCTGGAATCCTATTAGGTATCCAGGAAGCTTTTTCCGTTTAATTCATTCGACGATAAAATAAAGTGTTTCACCAACTCCACTGTGTGATCCAAATCTTCCAGGTCCACGATTTCAATCGGTGTATGCGTATAACGGGAAGGAATGGAGACGACGCCGGACGAGACGCCTTTATGTGTCATATGGATCGCCCCAGCATCTGTGCCGATGCCCATAAAGATTTCCTGTTGATACGGGATCGCTTGCTCGGTGGCCACTTTTTCCAACAGCCCCGTCACCAAAGGATGCGAAATCAAAGATTTATCCGTAATCTTAATGCACGGCCCAGCGCCCAGTTTTCGGGTGCCGGTCATGAGCACATCATTCGTGTCGCTCGTCGGCGTTGTATCGATCGCCAAAGCGAAATCCGGCTGCAGGTTTGCGCTTAAGACGGAAGCACCGCGCAGCCCGACCTCTTCCTGTACAGTGAAGGCGAAATGGATATCGCCATGGGCCAAATCGGCTGCTTGATGGAATTCATTGATCAACTCCATCAAGACGGCACAACCGGCACGGTCATCCAAGGCTTTTCCGACGACGCGGTTTTGCTTGGCATCGCCGATCAGCTTCAATTCGCTGCCGTAACTCACCGGCTGGCCGACTCTGACGCCCATTTGCGCAACTTCTTCAGGCGAAGCCGCTCCGATATCGATATACAGCTCCCTGTGCGAAGCGATGCGCTTCGGGTCGTCCCATTTCACGTAATGGACAGCGAGTGTTCCGATCACGCCTTGAATATAGCCGTCATCGCCTTTGACCGTCACCGGCTGGGCCAACAAGGTGCGGTTATCGAATCCGCCGAGCTGTTCAAAGCGCAGCGTGCCATTCGCTTCGACTTTTTTGACGATAAAGCCGACTTCATCCGAATGCGCGGCAAGCAGAATCGACGGCAAGGAAGCATCCGTCGCCGGAATTGTCGCGATGATGTTGCCGAGCGAGTCCACTTCGCAAGACGCCACTTTCCCTTCTATTTCAGCCTTGATATAGCGTTGTACATCTTGCTCGAAGCCGCTTGGCCCCACCAATCCACATAAATCCTTCAATACTTTATACACAATTGCTCAACTCCATGCTTAGTTTGATAAGTACACATCGGTCATTAAATCGTTGCTCATCGGATGCGGGTTGTAATCTTCCACATAATCACTTTGTGCCAAAGGCGGTGTCGTATAAGCGAGCATCACCCACGGGGCGTCTTCCTGGAACAATTGCTGGGCTTCCTGGTACAGCTCTGTCCGCTTGTCCTGGTCAATCGTTTCACGTGCTTCTGTAATTAAGGACGTGAATTCGTCGCTCTTATAAAACGCGATGTTTTGTGCCGGCACTTCGGCGTTTGTTTTGCTGAGGTTCGGATACAGGAAGTTGTCCGGATCGGCCATAACCCCAGTCCAGCCATACATGGCCATGCTGTGCTTGCCGTTCTTTGTGTCTTCCAAATAAGTGGCCCATTCCGACGACACGATTTCTGCCGTGATGCCGATTTCAGCCAAGTCCGATTGGATCGCTTCCGCAATTTTCATCGGTTCTGGCAAATACGGGCGCGGGTTGCTCATCGTATGCAGTTCCGTTGTAAAGCCGTCTTCGAAGCCAGCTTCCGCCAATAGTTTTTTCGCTTCTTCTATATTGTAATCGTATTTCTCCAGCGATTCGTCGTGGCTCCAGAGAGACGGTGGCAACGGGCTTGTTGCCGGGTCTGCCAATCCGTTGTAAAAGGCATCGACAATTTCCTCTTTATCGATGGCCATATTGATGGCTTTTCGCACCAAGGGGTCATCGAATGGCTCTTTTTCCATATTGAACGCCATATAGCCGATATTGAAACTTGGCCGTTTGATCAGCTCAATGCCTTCCGTGTCTTCAACAATCGTCGTATCGCTTGCATTCATCCCGTCCACAATATCGATTTCCCCAGTCTGCAAAGCATTCAAGCGAGCAGAGTTCTCGGGAATGACTTGGTAGATGACTTGGTCGAGATAAGGCTTCCCTTCCATCCAATAGTCTTCATTTTTGGACAGCGCGATGGTGTTATTGCGGTTCCATTCCTCAAACTTGAACGGGCCGGTTCCGACTGGGTTCTCGCCGATGCCAGCGCCGTGCTGTTCGATCGCTGCAGGGCTTGCAATCCCGAACATGGAAATCGCCAAATAGCTAAGGAACGGTGCGGTTTTTCTCTTCAATACAATTTCAAGTTCGTATTCGCCGGTCGCTGTCACTGATTCAATCAGGTGGTTTTCGTCTCCTTTAAACCCGCCGTACAGGAATGGATAATAAGGAAAATCCCCTTCATGGTACGGGTTTTCCGGATCCATCCAGCGCTCGAAATTAAAGACGACGGCGTCTGCGTTAAAATCGGTGCCGTCATGGAACTTCACGCCTTCGCGCAACTGGAATGTCCAAGTCAAACCATCCTCGCTCGAACTGTATTCAGTCGCGAGTTTCGGCTGAAGCTCCAAATTATGGTCATACTCCAAGAGTGTTTCATATATATTGTGCGTGACCCGGATCGATTCGCCGTCTGTCACATTGATCGGATCCAAACTGACCGAATCGGCGCCGCGCCCATAAACCAAGGTCCCGCCGCTTTTCTCGTCTTCAGATGCAGTGCCGCCACCACTTTCCGTATTGTCGCTGGAACATCCAGCCAATAATACGATTCCGAATGCGATGAAAAAATAAAATAATTGACGAATTTTCTTTTCCAACCGGCTTCCGCCTCCTTTTTTTCGCTCTCTTTCTCTAGCACAGTAAAGTTTTAGAGAAAACAAGATACGTCCAAGTATAAAGTTATTGGAATTGATTTTCAAATCTATTTTTTCAGAATTTTGTTTATATGCATCAAAAAAAACACCCACTTATGCAGTGAGTGTCGCAGGCTATCATCAACTTAATCATTATAATCGGTCGTCAGCTTGAAGCAGCCGCTGCCTGGTCCGCTTTTACGCAATCGATGGCCACGACGAGCGAAATGATCAGATGCTCCATCGTTTCATCGAGGATGTCTACTTGATACGTGTCTCCCCAGCTGAGCCATTGCTTGCTTACCGAACCGATGACTTGTCCGTGCCGAAGGATATCGAAGGTCATTTCCCACCAATTCCCCTGAACATCGATACCTTCCGCTTCAATGGCATAGCGCGGCTTTAAAAAAGTGAACTCTTTCTTGATCATGACTGCTTCCTGCCCGTCCACTTCCACAAAGAAAGTCGGCAAGAAACTGAAGGTCTTTTTCGTGATAAGCCCGATTTCCTGGTTTTCTGCATCCAAGATCGAAAAGGTCTTCGGTATTTTCAAAAAACTGCCTTCCACGAAATACTGATCCTGTTCTTGTTCGTCTTTCACTGTGAACTTCTCGCTCAAACTGAACACTTTTTGTTTGATGTAGAGTTGCTTCATAATAACTTCCTTTCTATTTTTCGCTGTTATGATCTCTACTTACTTCCAAGCCCATCCGTTTTGTTCCACGTGAAACATCTTCAAATTCTTACACTTTTAAAATTCCCCTGAACCCTCTTGCGGCGTAATAGGAATCCGCTCCGTTATGATAAACAAACACCTGACCATACCTGCAATCGCCAAAAATCGCCCCGCCTCGTTCCCGGATTTCCTGAGGCGTCTCGAGCCAACTCGAAGTCTTCAAATCGAACTCTCCCAATTTCTGAAGGAGCCTGTACTGGTCTTCTGTCAATAATTCAATGCCGATTTCAGCTGCCCTGTCGACTGCCGAACTTTCGGGTTTGTTCTTTTTACGCGATTCAAGCGCCGCCCGGTCATAGCAAAGGCTTCTGCGTCCTGCAGGGCTTTCTTTTGAACAATCGCAAAACAAGAACATCCCGGTCTCTGCTTCATAGCCGATCACATCCGGTTCGCCGCCGGTTTCTTCCATTTGATGCAAAACCTCTAAGTTCTCCGGGTTTTCGTCCAGCTTCAGCAGGACATTGTCCCAGCCCATCTTCTCGTGGCGCTGCTCGTTTTGTTCAAAGCGCTGTTTCAAGGTTTCGAGCAAATTTCGGCTTTGCTCTTCGGTTAATTGCTTTTTACCGGCACACATTTGAAAACCTCCTATCCAAAAGTTGATGGTTATTGAGAATCCGTTCTATTATCTGTCTTCTTCCTTACTTTTGACATACTGAGTGATTTCTCCTGCTTATCGGGCCTTTCGAGAAGTGCGAATTTTTAGGGACATCAAAAGGCATCGTTTATGAATTCACTTCATAAACGATGCCTTGTTCTTATTTCACTTAATGGATTCCATTATTTCTTTGTATACAGCTACTTGATCTCTTCCGTTTTGCTTTGCTGCATAAAGGGCAAGATCCGCTTTCTTCAAAAGCTGCTGCAAGCTTCCGTCCTTGCTTTGGGCAACGCCTATGCTCACTGTGGCTGAAATCATTCCTTCGGCTGTGACGAGTGGATGCGACTGCAAATAGCCCCTTAGTTCATTGCCTACTTGCTCCGCTTGCCCCACTGTAACTCCTTTCAACGCCAGAACAAACTCCTCGCCGCCGTATCGGGCAAAAATCTGCCCTTGCTGCAATTTGTTTCGGCAAATTCGCGCGATATGGACAAGCACTTGGTCGCCTATGTCATGTCCATGAGTATCATTGATCGCTTTAAAATGATCGATATCCATGAGAATGACTGAAAAAGGATCGGAACTCCCTTTAGCGGCTGCAAAATCCTGTTCGCATTGCCGCAGGAAAGCGCGTCTGTTATAAACTTGTGTCAGTTCGTCGTAAAAGGCTTGATGCTCCAATTGCTGCTGCAGTTTTTTCAATTCGGTCACGTCTGTGAAAATAAGCAGTAAGCCTTCACTGCTGCCCCCATGCTTCATGGTCGATGCACTAATTTGGTAGATGCGCTCCGAATGCCCGATTACTGCTTGAACTTCCTGGCCATCTGCCATGCTCCCCAATTCAACAGGAAACCGCTCCCCTGTCAGGCGCGGCCATATCCTTTGAAATTCCATGCCATACATAGGCTGATCCAAAAGCGGGAAATTGTTTTTCGCAGCCCGGTTAAACTCTATCAACCGGTGGGACTTATCAAGCACAATGACGCCATCTTTGATGTTATTGAAAATGATGTCTTTCGCCACCGGCATAATCGCAAACAAGGTCGATGAGCTGATCGCCCAAAAATATAAAAGAGACGATAGCCATAGCACCATCGGAACCGGGTCCAGGCCGCTCGGCGTCACGCCAACCAAATACAGAAAGGAAGTCAGCATCGGCAGCAATTGCCCGAACAATAAAGCGATTAGCTGCCGACGATAGGTACGTGCCGTATCCTTCCACTTCGAAAGCAAAAGAATAAAAGCCACGAACATGCAGGAGAAAATATATAGGCCGTGGACAGCATACCAGGTCCCGATTTCCTGGTAGATAAACGGCATGCCCATTACGGGATCTGCTTCAAATACACGGTAGTGCAGCCCATGCCAATCGTTGGTGATGACCATCAGCAAGGTAATGAACGGCACGATCAATAAGGACCAAAACCCAGCCCTCGTCACGTTGATTCCCAAGTAGCGCATGATGAACAGCAAACCCAAAGGGGCAGAGAGCGGCATGCCGATGTATTGGATAACAGTCCAAAACTTCATCTGACCGAGTGTCGCTGCAGTCAACGCCATACCGGCACCGAAGCAATAGATGCCGATTGCCGCGGTATAGAGCAGGAAATAACGAGCAATTTCCGGATAATTATGGCGCTTGCGGAAAACGTATATAAGTAAAAACAGGATAAATACAGTCGACATACAAATTAAGGTAAGGTATACCATCAGCGGGGAATGCACGGAAGACACCCCTCTTTCACTCTTTTATTCATAATGTAGCATAATCTAACTGAGAAATATTGAAAAATATAACCAAATAAAAAGAAATTTTTTACTGCGAACAGAAGAGTTATAAGCGCATAAGTCCACTTCCCTATTTTTCTATTTTCGTTGGATGGACCTGATGATTTCCCGGATCGTTTTTGGTGAATCTTTTCACTAAAAAAAATGACTTCGGCCATTGCCGAAGTCATTTCATAGCTGCAAAACACCTTTCTCAAGGCTCTTCAATTGCCATTGAAGCAGGATTTTTCAGCATTCCTTGAAATTTTCTTACTTGCTTCTTATTATCACTATATCCACTACCGGACCATCTTCTGTTTCAGCAGAATACGTGATTTTGTAATTCTCGACGTAATAGATATTGAGATAGTATTGGGTTTCCGACTGGTCGTACCCTACCTCTCCTTTCGCCCCCAGTATCTCATCGATTTCTTCGAAAGTCATGCCAACTCGGGTATCGAAGACCGAGACGTCAGGATTGCCAACCAAAAATCCTTTAGCGTTATTATCATCATCCAGGAAATAACCGTCTTTCTCTTTAAACATGACGAGCCGGCTCCCGAGGAAGTAGTCATCATAAGTTGGTTCGCCGTAATGGGCAATTAAATCGTCCAGCGGCGTGCCAAGCGGCATCGGCATGGTGATGCCCTGCTGGTCTTCAGGCACTGCTTGTTCTTCTGCATCAGTCGCAGCAGTTTCAGCTTCCGCCCCTTCTTCTGCTTCTTCCGCTGTCTCTTCAGTCTCTTCAGTCTCTTCAGCCTCTTCTGTTTCATCTTCCGATTGTTCCGTTTCACCGGATCCATCCGATGCGGTTGTTGTCTGCACTTCGGCTTGTTCACTTTCTGCTTGCTGTTCGGCGATGGTGTCTGCCGTTCCACACCCCGCTATAAACAAAGCCGAGCCAAGAATCCCTGCACTTAAACTCTTTTTATAGAAACTTTTTCTTTTCGGCAATACAATCCTCTCCTTACCATTTTTGAACTGAATCCAGTGGCTGCGACGCGTCTGGTGTCCAATACCCTGCTCTAAGGTGAGTGCTCTTATTTCCAGTTTATCATTAAAATAAACAAGAAATTACATTTTTCTGAAATCTATTGCTGTCTGACAAATGGAGCCCATAAAAACTGGCCAGCAAAATGCTGGCCAGTCAGTGTCTGATTTAGTTCTGCAAATCGTATGGCGATCGGCATTCATAACTTTGTTCCATGCTTTAACGAAGTCACGGACGAATTTCTCTTTGTTGTCGTCTTGTGCATAAACTTCCGAAATCGCACGCAGGATGGAGTTAGAGCCGAATACGAGGTCAATGCGCGTCGCAGTGCCGGCTGTTTCGCCAGTCACACGGTTTTGCCTTCGTATTTATTGAACTCTACAGGTGCCCATTCGATGTCCATATCCAATAGCTTCGTGAAGAAGTCGTTAGTCAAGACGCCGACGTTGTCAGTCAAGACGCCTGCAGTAGAACCTTCATGGTTTGCGCCAAGTGCACGCATACCGCCGACAAGAACTGTCATTTCCGGAGCTGTCAGGCCAAGCAATTGTGCTTTATCCAACAGCATTTCTTCCGGGCTTGTTGCATATTCTTTCTTATGGTAGTTTCTGAAACCGTCGGATAGCGGCTCAAGCACTTTGAAGCTTTCAGCGTCGGTTTGCTCTTCAAGAGCGTCTCCGCGGCCTTGTGTGAATGGAACTTCGATATCGAAACCGGCTGCTTTGACCGCTTGTTCGATCGCTGCGTTACCGCCGAGGACGATCAAGTCAGCGATGCTTACTTTGTCGCCTGTTTCTGCTTTCAAATGCTCATAGAAGTAAAGCACTTTTTCCAATTCTTCCGGCTCGTTGGCATCCCAGCTGCGCTGTGGTGCAAAGCGGATGCGCGCACCGTTTGCTCCGCCGCGCTTGTCGGAACCGCGGAATGTGCTGGCAGAAGCCCAAGCTGCTTTGACGAGCTGCTGTGGGTTGATGCCGCTTTCCAGGATTTTCGCTTTCAGTTCAGCCAATTCCTTGTCTTTCAACGTTCCTGGAGCTGCTGGTACTGGATCCTGCCAGATCAACTCTTCTTCTGGAACTTCTGGTCCCCAGTAGCGGACTTTCGGGCCCATGTCGCGGTGAAGAAGTTTGAACCATGCACGCGCGAACGCATCTTGGAACTCTTCCATGTTTTCGTAGAAACGGCGGGAAATTTTTTCATATTCCGGATCTACGCGAAGCGCCATATCGGCAGTCGTCATCATCGTTTTCACTTTGATGGAAGAATCTTCTGCATCCGGTGCCATCTGCTCTTCAGATAGGTCTACTGCTGTCCATTGGTAAGCGCCGGCAGGAGATTTCGTCAATTCCCACTCATAGCCTAGCAATTGCTCGTAATAGCCGTTATCCCATTGGATCGGGTTGGCAGTCCAAGCGCCTTCGATACCGCTTGAAATCGTGTCGCGGCCTTTTCCTGAGCCGTATGAACTCTTCCAGCCAAGCCCCATGTTTTCCATGACTGCCGCTTCCGGATCGTCGCTTACGTTGGAAGGATCTCCAGCGCCGTGCGCTTTACCGAATGTGTGGCCGCCTGCGATCAAGGCAACTGTTTCTTCGTCGTTCATTCCCATGCGCGCGAAAGTCTCACGGATGTCCACTGCACTTGCAAGCGGATCCGGTTTGCCATTCGGGCCTTCCGGATCCACATAAATCAAGCCCATTACAACTGCTGCAAGAGGTTCTTCTAATTCACGATCTCCAGAATAACGGTTATCCGACAACCATTCTTTTTCGTTGCCCCAATAGACATCTTCTTCAGGTGCCCAAATATCTTCGCGGCCTGCGCCGAATCCGAAAGTTTTGAAGCCCATCGATTCCAGTGCTACGTTTCCTGTCAAGACGAGCAAGTCAGCCCATGAGATTTTGTTTCCGTATTTTTTCTTGATCGGCCATAGTAAACGGCGTGCTTTGTCCAAGTTGACGTTATCCGGCCAGCTGTTAAGCGGCGCGAAACGCTGGTTGCCGGTAGAACCACCTCCACGGCCGTCCAATGTACGGTAAGTACCTGCGGCATGCCATGACATGCGGATGAACAATCCGCCGTAATGGCCATAATCCGCCGGCCACCATTCCTGGCTATTGGTCATCAAGTCGCGAAGATCTTGTTTTAATGCATCGTAATCCAATTTGTCGAATTCTGCTTGGTAATCAAATTCTTCCCCTAGAGGGTTCGATTTCGTGTCATGCTGGTGCAGAATATTGACATTCAACATATTCGGCCACCAGTCTTTATTTTGCGTTTTGCCTGGCTTGTTCGAAGTCGTGATGGCGCTGTCCTGGTGACCGCCCGTCTGGCTCGTCGGCTGTTGCCCGCCGGCGCCCGTAAATGGGCATTGTGCATCTGATGCAGCTGTGTGGCGCTTTTGTTCGTTGTTATCCATCTTGTAAAAACCTCCCAATTGATAATGAAAAAAGGTGAACTTCTATCCAACACGCATGTTGTTGGGTATTGCCAATTGCATGTAATAATTCTTACATTAGAATTATACTAAACTAGAGAACAGCTGAACAGCAATATAGATAAAAATGAGGGCAAATCTTTTTCTGCTTCGTTTAAAACAGCAAGAGTTGCCCGAATTTCTTCCTATAATGTGTTTTCATTTTTCAACTTCAGAAAAACTCACTGAAGAATGAAGCGAACAGCACAAAGACGATAATCAAAACGATGATCGTAATGATGATTCCCGGCAGCACGACGATAAAAAAACCTTTCCAGGACGACACGCGGTGCGCTTCGCCTACCGCCTTACAGACGATAACGAATGTCCAGATAGAGACGACCGCCATCACGATGGACATGATGACGACGATTGGGTTTCCTTCCACATCTGTCCGGTCAGCCAGGAAGGTTTCGGGTGATGCCAGCACCCAGATGATGAGAAGCGGCAACAGCCAAATTTGCGGGATTTGGGCCGTGACCAGCGCCTTGAACATTTCCTGATACGTCGCCGTCCCTTTAAACAATCGGCCGACAAGCACCAGGATCGCGGCTCCAAGAAAATAGCCGAACGCGCTGCCGATCGGCCCGGTCACCAACGCCTGTAGAATGGCAGCCCAGGGTGGCATGTCGGAGCTGCGTTCATTCATCATCCCGATCAAACCCGAAGCAAAGCCCGTGAGGACAATGAGCAGTATAATGAACTTGAATGATTTTCGTTCAATGACGAAACGGACGGTTTCCCGCGTGCGCAGCCAGATATCGGTGAATGGGTTCACCCCGCGCTCGCTTCTGATTCGCTCTTCCCTTACCATGATTTCTTCCTCCTTTCTTATCAAAGATCGCAGTGGCACAAAAGACTATCCCCTATGTTTCTTCATAACTCCCGAATACCCTTTTTTGACGAAGGGCGTGAAATCGCAGTGGAAATGATAAGCGAACAGCCAATTGAGAAAGGAGTCATGCCGAATGGAAATTGACAATATGCTTGGCGCGCGTTCCAGGCAGGAATTGAGGGAGTGGCTGGAGAAAAATTCGGCTTCGGCGAAGTTTTGCTGGGTACTGATCGGGACCAAGGAACGGCCAGAAGGGATCCCTTATTTGGATGCCGTGGAAGAAGCCTTATGCTTTGGCTGGATTGACGGTATCACGAAAAAGACAGCCGATAATCGATTGGTCCAGCGGCTTTCACCGCGTCGGAAAAAGAGCAATTGGACCGAATTGAACAAAGAGCGCATCAGAAGGCTGGAGAAGCTGGGTTTGATGACAGAGCAGGGGTTGAACATCCTCCCCGATATGCGGCCTGAGTCGTTCACTATCGACCCCGAGATTGAAGCGCGCCTGAAGGAAGACCCGCAAGTCTATGAAAACTTCTTGAACTTCCCTGAACTATACCGCCGGATCCGTATTGATAATATACAAGGATACAAAAGCTATGACCGCGAGCTTTTCGACAAGCGCCTGGAAAAATTCATTGAGAATACACGCGCCAATAAAATGTACGGGCAATGGAACGACAATGGGCGCTTATTGGATGACTGAAAAGCTTGTCGCATGTTTCTACCTTTGTTAGGTAGATATTTCTACCTTTGCTAGGTAGAACTTTGCGAGGAACGCTGTCATCTCCATCGAAAAAAGGCATCCTTCTCAGCACTTGTGCTGGGAAGGATGCCTTTTTCTTCTATACATATAGCGGATCTTTCGGCGCATCAGCCGGCTGTTTTTCGACAAGTGGATAAAAACAGGCGACTTCTTGGCCCGAGAGCCCTCTCGGTTCGAGTGCCGGCACTTCATTTTTGCAGCGTTCGGTGGCCATGGGACATCTTGTGTGGAATACGCAGCCGCTTGGCGGGTTCGCCGGCGACGGCAGCTCGCCTTTCAAGACGATGCGTTCCCGGCCGCGCTCGAGCAACGGGTCGGGAACCGGCACTGCCGACAGCAAGGATTGCGTATACGGATGCTGGACTTTTGTATAGAACGCGCCTTTTTCCGATTTCTCCATCACTTTTCCTAGATACATGACAGCCACACGGTCGGCCAAATGATTGATGACGGATAAATCATGCGCGATGAAAACATAGGTCAAGCCCAATTGCTTCTGCAGATCCTGAAGCAAATTGATGACTTGCGCCTGCACCGAAACATCGAGTGCACTGACCGGCTCATCGCAGATTAGCAGTTCCGGCTCCAGGGCAAGGGCGCGGGCAATGCCGACACGCTGCCGCTGACCGCCAGAAAACTCATGCGGCAGTTTATCGTAATGCGTGTCCGGGTTCAATCCGACGAGTTCAAGCAATTCCTTGACCCTCGATTCCAGCCGCTCGGTCTTTTTATAGGCTTTCAACGGCGCCGCTATGCTATCCCCGATCTTCATGCGCGGATTCAAACTGGTGTAGGGATCCTGGAAAATCATCTGGACATTGCGCCGCATATCATGAAGTTCTTTGGCGCTCGCATCTGCGTAATCTTTTCCATGGAATAGGATTTCACCCGCTGTCGGTTGCTGCAGGCCGACAATGCTTCTCGCGAGTGTGCTTTTTCCGCAGCCCGATTCGCCGACGATGCCGAGTGTCTCGCCTTTTTGGACTTGGAGGTCGATGCCGTTCAGCGCTTTGACGTAGCTTTTCTCGCGCTGCAACAAGCCTTTTTTGACGGGGAAATGGACATGCAGCCCTTTGATATCCAATAATGCGCTCATGTTATCAGCACCCCTTCCAATTGCTTTTTCTGTTCTTCGAATTCATTACTTGAAAGAATGCACGCTGCCGAATGATTGCCTTCGCGATGCTCCAGCGGCGGATCAACTTGCCGGCATGCGTCCCGTGCGAATGGGCATCTCGGTTCGAACGCGCATCCCGCCGGCCGGTCGATCAAACTCGGCGGCTGCCCGTCGATCGGGATGAGCCGCTCCGGGCCGCCTTCCCGGATGACCGGGACCGAACGCAAGAGCGACCACGTATATGGCATCGAAGTCCTGTAGAAGATATCTTCAGCACTTCCCGATTCGACGATTTTCCCGGCATACATGACCAGGATGCGGTCAGCCAAGTGGGCAACGACGCCGAGGTCGTGGGTGATGACGAGAATGGCCGTGCCGTATTTTTCCTGGATGCCCTTCAGCAAATCCAAAACTTGCGCCTGTATGGTGACATCGAGCGCCGTCGTCGGCTCATCCGCAATCAATAATTTCGGGTTGGAAGCAAGCGCCATCGCGATCAAGACACGCTGGCGCATCCCACCCGAGAATTGATGCGGGTAGCTGTTCATGCGTGCTTTGGCATCGGCAATGCCGACGTCTTCCAATAACTCAATCGCTTTTTCGCGGGCTTGCTGTTTCGGCCGTTTTTGATGGGCTTGAATGGCTTCGATCAATTGCTTGCCGATTTTGGAGACGGGATTCAAACTCGACATCGGATCCTGAAAGATCATGGCGATGTCATTGCCCCGCAGTTTCCTAAGTTCCGTTTTGCCCATTTCCAACACCGATTGGCCTTCAAAATGGATTGTGCCTTCCGGATACTTTGCAGGCGGTTCCGGATTGAGCTTCATCAAGGAATGGGCAAGCACGCTTTTGCCGCTCCCCGACTCCCCGACGATGCCGATGGTCTCCCCTTTCTGGATGGAAAAGGACACGCCGTCGACTGCTTTCACGAGGCCGCCCGGTGTATCAAGATGGACATGAAGATTTTCTACTTGCAACATTCGAGTGCCCCCTTTAGGCAAGTTTGGTTTTGCGCTTGCGTTTCGCTTGATGTGGATTAAAACTGTCCCTCAGCCCATCGCCGAGCAAATTCAAAGCCAGAACAGTGATGACGATCGCAAGGCCTGGGAAAATGGAATACCAAGGCGCGATGGTCACGTAGATCTGTGCTTCCTGCAGCATATTGCCCCAGGTCGGCGTTGACGGGTTAACCCCCACGCCGAGAAAGCTGAGCGCCGCTTCCGCTAAAATCGCTTTCGCGAAAATGAAGGTGCTTTGGACGATAACCGGGGACAGAATATTCGGCAATACGTATTTGGCGATGATCACCGCATGGCTCGATCCGGTCGTCTGGGCCGCTTCGATATAGGATTGGTTTTTCACTTGCAGCGTCGCCGAACGGACGACTCTCGCCATGACCGGGAAAAACGCCAGCGTCAAAGCGATGATGATATTGGTGATGCTGCCGCCAAGTGCTGCAACCAGCGCAAGCGCAAGGATGAGTGCCGGAAACGCCAGAAAGCCGTCAATGATTCTCATCAGCACGAAATCCACTTTGCGGAAATAGCCGGAGATTAAGCCGATCACTGTGCCGATTACCGTTGACAGCACCGCAACGATGACGCCGACAGACAAGGACACCCGGGCCGCGACGATGGTCCGCGAGAAAATGTCGCGGCCAAAATCATCCGTGCCGAACCAATGCGCCCCTGAAGGGCCGGTCAAGCGCTGTTCCGGGGAAATCGCGGCCGGCGAGAAAGGCAGCCAGAAACTTGCGGTGATGGCCGCAAGCGCGACGATCAATAGCATCGCCAGCGCCAGCAAATTCGTTTTCTTAGTAAACATCGGTTTCGTCTCCTTCCAAATGGTCAATCATAGCGGATGCGTGGATCGAGGAATGTGTACAGCAGATCTACCAATAGATTGACGAACACATAAATGCCGGCAATGAACAACACAATTCCCTGTACGACCGGGTAATCGCGGCGGTGGATGGAATCGACCAAGAGCTGGCCGATGCCCGGAATCGTGAACAAAGTTTCGATGATGACTGTGCCGCCGAGCAAGCCGGCCACTGTAGCGCCGAGCACCGTGGTCGTTGGGATCAAGGCATTGATGAAGACATGGCGCATCAATACTTCACGTTCCTTTACGCCTTTCGCGCGCGCCGTTTTGATGTAATCCTGATTGACCGAATCGAGCATGCTGTCGCGCAGCATCCGGGCGATGATGCCCACCTCAACGATCGCCAGTACAAACGATGGCAGCAAAATATGGTGAAGCCATGCATCCGCCCCTTCCGCAAACGGCACATAACCGGCCACCGGAAAGATCGGCAGCGCGACGCCGAAGCCGAGCACCAATAGCGTCGCGAGCCAGAATTCCGGGACCGATACGCCGAACAAGGAAACCGATGTGAAAATCGGGTCCAAGACAGTCTTGCGCAACGCGACGATGAGGATCGCCACCGGAATGGCAATGACGAGCAAAATCACCGTCGACAGCGCCATCAAGCTGAAGGTCGGCCCGAAATTCTCGGCGATCAGCGAGGTCACCGATTGCGAAGAGTAAACGGAGGTTCCGAGATCCCCCGTGATGACTTGTGCAAACCAATTGAAGAATTGGACATAAAGCGCTTGGTCTAAGCCCAGTTCACGCTCCAAATCAGCAATCGCTTCCGGTGAACTGTCCTCCCCTAAAATGAGGAACGCCGGGTTGCCGGGAGTCAGATGCACGATCATAAAGACGATTACACTGACGACCAGCATGACGGGAATCACCGACAACAGCCGGCGAATCGTGTAGTTCAGCATTGCTTGTTCCCCCTTCTCCATAAAAGGAAGAAAATCGCCAGCATCGTTCCTGACGATTTTCTTCTCTTAGTTATCCTGTTTGATGGCTCGTCGTTAATTTGTTTTATACGTATTCCAGAAGCGCGGGCCATACCATTCGCTATAGTCGTGGATATCGGTTGTGCGCGCATTCAAGTTCGAGATGTTCGTCACTTTTTCAAACGGCAATTCTTCATACAGCGTTTCGTTCAAGCCGGCGAGGATCTGCTGTCGTTCTTCCTCGGATTCCGCTTGTGCCCACTGGGCGATTTGCTCCTGCCATTTCTCACTGTTATACCAGCCACTGCTGTTCGAATCCTGGCTCAACATGCCTGCCTGGTTCGGCGAGAAGAACGGGGACCATCCGACGACAACGAGATCCCAATTGGAAGCCTCTCCCCATTTCTCAAGGTATGTTGCCCATTCATAGGATTCCAGCTCGACCGCAAAGCCGGCTGCTTCAAGCTGCTGTTCAGCGATCTCGGCAATTTTCTTATAGTCGTTGGAATCGCTCGAGAAGATAATTTTGATCGGCTCGCCGTCGTAGCTGCTTTCTTCCAATAAGCGTTTCGCTTCATCCACATCGTAGGACAGGAAGCCGTCTGTGTTTTCTTCCGAATACAGGGCGGTTTGGTTCGGCGTGAACAAAGCGCCGTCCAATTCGTAAAATTCCTCGTTGCCGTATGTTGCTTTGGCAATCGCTTCTTTATCGAGTGCAGCGTTCAATGCCTGGCGTACTTGCAAGTCATCGAAAGGCGCTTCCGATTTATCCGGCGTCAACACCGTATAGCCGTTAGTGGCGGTGCCAGCTTCGATATTCGGCGTGCTTTCGATCACTTCGTACAAATCGAGCGGAACTTCATCGCCGAAATCGTAAAGTCCGGTTTTCAAGCCATTGACCACCACTTGAGGGTCTTTGACGATCTTGAAATGGACCGAATCCACATACGCTTTTTTCTCTCCCGTCAAACCGCTTGTCTCATCGGTTCTAGATGCATAGTCGTCGTATTTGGCCAAGACGATTTCATCGCCGCGCTTCCACGAATCAAACTGGAATGGCCCGGTGCCGATATACTGGTCATGGTCGAGCGGCTTTTCGCCGGCCGCTTCAGCGATTGCTTTCGGTAAGACGACTGCAGCCGATTTCGGGGCAGCCAAGTCAGAAAGCAGAGAACTGTATGCTTTGTTCAATTGAATGGTCAATTGCGAGCCGTCTGCTTCCACGGACTCCACGTGGTCGTTGGTGATCTTGCCGACAGATGACACTTTCAGCCAACGTTCGATGGACGCTTTGGCATCTTCTGCCGTTACTGGTTCCCCGTTATGGAAGCTTACGCCTTCACGCAAGGTAATTGTGTAGGTTTTTCCGTCTTCGCTCACTTCATAATCTTCAGCGAGCAACGGCACTGCTTCAAAATCCTGGTTTAAGGCAAACAAACCTTCATAAATATGCCAGCCGATTTTGCGTGCGGCACTTTCTCCCGTATACATCCAGTCCAGCGTGTTCGGATCTGCGCCGATCGCCACGTTCAGCTCCCCGCCTTCCACTGGTTCTGAATCTCCGTCAGCATTGGACGAACTCGCTTCGCCGCCGGAACAACCGGCCAAGCCGATAAGTGCAATTAAACTGATAAGTAAAAAGATGATATTTTTCACGATGTTCCTCCTTATGATTGAAAAAATGATGTTGCCTCGATTATGTATGCAACTGCCTAAAAGCCTATCCAAGTTCCCAGATTTTCAATGAAGCGTCGAAGTGTTGATGCGCCAATCTGCCGCTCAAGCTCCGACGGTATTTCGAAAACCATTTGTCCATTGAAGGCACCTCCTTCGCCAAAAAAATAATTTATCTTACCTGTTTACTTGGTTTTAACGTAATAAAAAAACCCCTTCTTCTTTTCGACAAGAAGAGGAGTGGTTTCGTACGTTCGATCGCCTCTCTTATCTCTGTACGCGCAGTACAAGGAATTAGCACAGTGCCGCGTTGCGGTCTGCTGCTTTGACGTCTCAGGGCCAGTCCCTCAGTCAATCTCGATAAGATGATTAAATTGTAAAGTTCATGTTACGGCCCTTGATCCGGCTTGTCAACATTATTTTGAAGAAATTGAATTTATTTACATGATGCTAAAATTCGATTTGGTTTACGCTTGCCCTCCAGCCGGCAAGACCTGCGCCTGTTCGATCCATTCAATGGATTTGGCGACGATGAAATCCAATTCATGGTCCATGGAAGCGATGTGATAGGAATTATGGAGTTCGTGCTTGAACGCGTAATCCGAACCGACCTTGCCGAGAATATAGTCGGTGTTGGCTGGCGGCACGACATGGTCTTCAAGCGACTGGAAACAAACGACCGGGCAGCGGACTTCGGCGAGCTTTGCGCGGACAGCATCCATATAGCCAAGCAATTGCTGATACGCTTTGACCGGTGCTTGCCCGTAAGTGATTTCCACCGCATCCGCTTTTTTGATATCGGGCGCATCTTCTGTAACGTAAGCATGGGCCGGGCGGCTGCGGTAAGTTTCAAACTGCGGGATGTCGATCGCCGGATTGATCAACGCGATGCCCTGGATTTCAGGATGGCGGCTGGCCAGATCCAAGCTCAAGGTGCCGCCCATCGATTGCCCGATGACAAAGACCGATGTGCACGCTTGTTTGAGTTCTAAATAAGCCTGCTCAACACTCTGGAACCAGTCTTCATAAGAAAATTGTTCCAACTCCTTGAAATGGGTGCCATGGCCCGGCAGCCGCGGACAGGAAACCGTATAGCCTTGTTCGCCGAGCGCTTCGCCTAATTCCCTGACGCTTTGCGGCGTGCCGAGAAACCCGTGGCACAATAGGATGCCGGTGCTGCCGCCTTTCAGAAAGAAGGCTTCCGCCCCTTGGATGACAGGATATTGTTCGTTCATGCAATCCCTCCTTCAGCTGTTTAAAAATCAGGAGGCCCACTAGCTGCCCCTAATGTGAAGTAATGCGAAAAAAGCTTATTCACATTAGACTATATTCAAAACCTACTTGTCAACTAGGTTTTATAAAATGAACGATCACCCGCACCAGGCGCTGCCTTAAACTTCCGAAGCTTTCCCTTGGCGCGCCCACGAGGCGATCGCTGCAATATCATCGGGAGTCGTGCTGCAACAGCCGCCGATGATATCTGCTCCTGCTTTATGCCAGGCTTTCGAATTGGCTGAAAACGCACCAACTGACGGTTCTTCGCTCCAGGTTTTGCTTACCGGGTCGTAAGTGGCGCCGGAATTTGGATAGACGATGACCGGTTTGGAAGATGCGCTTTTCACTTCCTGGATCAAGGATTCGATAAACTGCGGAGCTGTGCAATTAATGCCGATTGCCGCCACTTGCGATTGCTGCTCGAGCCATTTTGCACAATCCGCGATCCGCTCCCCATCACTGATATGGAACTCATCTTTCGCACTGAATGTAAACCAGGCAGACACCTGCGGAAATTCTTCCAGCACGCTCACAATCGCTTTCGCTTCCGCAAGGCACGGCAAAGTTTCGCACGCCAAAATATCCGCTCCTGCTTCCACCAGCACCCGGATTCGCTCTCTATGAAATGCGGCCAATTGCTCTTCGCCAATCGCATAGCCGCCGCGGTATTCAGACCCGTCCGATAAAAATGCGCCGTACGGGCCGACTGATGCCGCCACTAAAGGCTTCGGCCTGTCCGAGCGATCCGCTGCAGCGCCCCAAAACTCGTCGCGCGCTTGTGTTGCCAACTCGACAGACTTCGTGATCAATGCGATCGCTTGTGATTCTGTCAGCCCTCTCTCCTGATAGCCTTCAATGGTCGCCTGGTAACTGGCCGTAATGGCACAATCCGCCCCAGCCTGGAAATAATCCACATGCACTTTCTTGATCAACTCCGGATTTTCCATCAATATTTTCGCTGACCATAAAGAATCATTTAAATTGCATCCATAGTTTTCAAGTTCTGTCGCCATAGCCCCGTCCACGATCAGGACCGGGAACTCGTTCAATATCTGTTCAATCGGGTTCATTCCAAACCATCCTTCCGCTCTCAGTCGTTACACTTTATTCCCTCAGCCTTGGACGGCTTTTCCTAAAAATTGTTTCGTTCTTTCGACGGCAGGCTCGGTGAAAATTTGCTCAGCCGTGCCTTGCTCGATAATGACGCCGTCTTCCATAAAGATGACGCGGTCCGAAATTTCCCGCGCGAAACTCAATTCATGGGTCACGATGAACATCGTTTTTCCGGTGTCCGCGACGCGGCGTATGGTGGCCAATACTTCATCGACCAGTTCAGGGTCCAATGAAGAAGTCGGTTCGTCGAATAACAGCACTTCCGGGTCCAAAGCAAGCGCACGGGCGATGCCGACACGCTGTTGCTGGCCGCCGGACAATTGCGCAGGGTAATGGCTCAATTTAGAAGACAAGCCGACCCGCTCGAGCATCTCGATGCCTTTCTTGTCAGCAGCGTCTTTTTTCATCCGCTTGACGCTCGTCAAACCGACGGAGACATTTTGCAGCACAGTCAGATTCTTGAACAGGTTGTATTGCTGGAAGACCATGCCAGTTGCAGTCCTGAGCGCGAAGATCTCCTTTTTCTTGGCGGTGGCCGCATCCACCCGCTTTCCGCCGATTTCCACGATGCCGCTCGTCGGCTCTTCGAGAAAATTGATGCAACGCAACAGCGTCGATTTCCCGGAACCGCTTGGCCCGAGGACCGCCACCACTTCGCCTTTTTCGACGGTTAAATCGATTCCTTTCAAAACATGCTGGCGGTCGTAATATTTATGCAGCTTCTCCAATTTGATCATCAGGCAATCCCTCTTTCATATCTGCGTGCACGCTTCTCGATCTTCACCAATAAGCGCTCGACGGCAATGCATAAGATCCAATAGACGATCGAGACGGCGATATACACTTCAAAGAACGCCAAGCCACGGGAGCCGAGGATTTTTGCCTGCCCCATGATATCGATGACGCCGATGATAAACACGAGCGAGGTGTCTTTGATCGTGCTGATGAACATATTGCCGAGGTTCGGGATCGCTACCGTCAAGGCCTGCGGGAAGACGATCTTCAGCATCATCTGCACAGGCGTCATGCCGATCGCTTTGGCGGCTTCGAACTGCCCGCGGTCGACCGATTCGATCGCCGAACGGATCGTTTCGGATAAATACGCGCCCAAATTGATGGAAAAGGCCATCAAGGCATAGAATTCCGGTGCGATGCTATTGACGTCCGCCGACTGAAGCCAGCCGTATTCGCTCTGAAGAAAATAAATGATTTTCGGAATCCCGTAAAACACCAGGTAAATCTGCACCAATAACGGCGTCCCCCGGATAAAGGAGATATAGATCGACGTGATGACGCTGAGCACAGGTACTTTGTAGATTTTGATCAATGCCGCAGCCACGCCGATGATTAAACTCAAAAGCAGTGAGCCGACTGCTATGCCGATCGTGATTGGCAGCCTGGAAATAATGGCAGGAAAGCTCTCGATCAAGAAATTCAAGTCCAGTAAATTTTCCATTGTCTCTGTCCTTCCGCTAGCTTATTCAGGGATGTAGTCGCCGCCGGTCCATTTCTCGGACAGTTCGGACAAGGTGCCGTCTTCTTTCAGCTGTTTCAAAATCGGGTCGATCAAGGCTTTCAACTCTTCGCCTTTTTCTTCATCTTTCAAGACGATGCCCATATCGTCATTGACCAAAGGCTGCCCGACAATCTCCACGCCGAGTTCATTCTTTTCCAACACCGCGTTCATCATGATCGGGTCATTGACGTAAGCGTCGACGCGCCCGTTCTGCACATCCTGCAGAATTTCCGACGGGTTGCCGCTTTCGCTGTATTTCAGTTCGATCGGCTCGGCGGCGGTTTCGTTGTACTCCTCAAGCAATAAAGTATAGGAATCGCCTGCCAAAGCCCCGACCGCTTTTCCTTCCAAATCTTCAATCGTCTGAATGTCTTCTCGGCCTTCTTTCACCGCGATGACCGTTTCCGCTGCGAAATACGATTCATCGGTGAACAAATACTTTTCTTGGCGTTCCGGCGTTTTCGCTACTTGGTCGGCAATGGCCTGAATTTTATTCGACTCGAGCGCGAGGAACATGCTGTCCCACGGTACGGCGACGTATTCGAACGTATAGCCGTCCAATTGTTCATCGACGGCTTTCATCATGTCCACGTCATAGCCCGTCAGCTGGTTGGCATCATCCGCGAAAGCGAAAGGCGGATAGTCGTTTTGCGTTCCGACGCGGATCACTTGGTCTCCTGTAGCGTTCGCCGTCTCTTCCGATGAACAGCCGGCAAGTGTTCCGGCAAGACCTACTAAACAGGCAGTAGCGAATAGATAAGCGTTTCTTTTCATAATTCAAGCTCCTTTTGGTGTGTAGTTTTTTTATGATAGGGCTGGACTTTCCGCCTTGTGTAGAGTGCCTGCCCTCCTTTTGGATGCAAAAAAGCCTCTTTCAATAGGAAAGAGGCTTCGACCAATTTCTTATCTCTCAGAATGAACACATTCTGCAGGAATTAGCACCTCTCATGAACATGATGGTTGCTGGACGTCATAGGGCCTGTCCCTCAGTCTCTCTGGATAAGTTATTTAATTTTTTTAACATATTAACGATAGTATTTGAGATAGCCCCTGCTGTCAAACCCTTTTTTGAAAATAAATCAAAATTTCGTATAAAAATTCAGGAGGAAATTGACAAAGCCTGCCATATTGCATACCATCAATTTAATATTCCATTGCTGCCGGGTTCCACCGGGCGGCATGCATCCAATACAAGAGCGGAGTGAACACAAGATGAGCGAGGAAACTGTTTTTGATGTCGCCATCGTCGGTGCCGGCACGATGGGCATGGCCGCCGGCGCCTTTTTGGCACAGCAAGGCAAGAAGACATTGGTGATCGATGCATTCGACCCGCCCCATGCGAACGGCAGCCATCACGGAGATACCCGGTTGATCCGCCACGCCTACGGGGAAGGCAGGCATTACGTTAGGTTAGTGTTGCGCGCGCAGCAATTATGGGAAGACTTGGAGAAGCAGACCGGCTACAAAGTGTTCGATAAGACCGGTGTTATCGGGCTTGGCCCGGAAGACTCCCCTTTTCTGCTCGAAAGCATTGCAGCCGCCAATAGCTACGGCTTGCCGCTCGAAATATTAAGCAGCGGCGCGATTCAAGAAAGATGGCCGGGCTTCACAGTGCCCGAGCATTTCATCGGCTGCTTTGAAGCACAAGCAGGCGTGTTGTACAGCGAAAATGCCATCCGTGCCTATAAGAAACTGGCGCTCGAAAACGGCGTTCACTATGTGCCGAATACACCCGTCCAACACATCGATATACAGGACGGGGATCGCGTGAAAATCTCGACCGCGCAAGGTGTTTTCTATGCTGAAAAAGTGATCGTCACAGCCGGTGCATGGGCGAAGAAGCTGCTACCAGACCTGCAATTGCCGATCCAACCGACGCGCAAAGCGGTCGGCTGGTTTGAAGCACCGGAGATGTACAATGCCGATCAATTTCCCGGTTTTTTTGTGGAAGGTCCCGAGATGATGTTCTACGGCTTCCCGAGCATCGACGGCGCTGGCGTAAAAGTCGGACGCTCGGATGGCGGGCAGCCAATCGACCCGGACGAACAAACCCAGAACTTCGGGCAATACGAATTTGATGAGGGCGACCTAAGAAGATTCCTGGACCTGTATATGCCAGAAGCGAGCGGAGAATTGAAACAAGGCAAAACTTGTTTATACACCGTCTCGGACGACCATAACTTCATCATCGACCGCCATCCGGACAACGAGCACGTCATTTTCGCCTGCGGCTTTACCGGCCACGGCTTTAAATTCGGCAGCGTCATGGGCGAAGTGTTGAGCCAATTGGCAATAGACGGCCACACCGAATTCGACATCGCTCCCTTCTCACTCAACCGTTTCAAACCATGAGCGAAATGAAAGAAGAGTGTTGAAGAAATTAGTGATTCACTATGCATAAAAAGAAAATCACTTATTCTACATTTTAAGATCAATGTTCTACCTAAGTATTTGGAGAAGCGTTTGCTCGACTCCTGTGGATCAGCGAGACGACCGAGACCCCGCAAGGAGCACAGCGACTGAGGAGGCTTGAACGCGAGCCCACGGAAAGCGAGCGATAAGCTTCGGAAAATACGGCTTTAACTTTCTCGACAAACTAAAGAGTCTCTCCTTATTGATAAAGGAGAGACTCTTTTTCGATAGTGACCACTTGCTTGGTGTCGGCTGCTTCCATGATGCCCAAAATGACTTTCAGTGATTTCAAGGCATCTTCTCCCGTAACGATCGGCTCCTGGTCCAGGCGGATGGAATCGACGAATGCATCAATGACGCCGCTCGGAGTCTGGTTGTCATTCGTTTGGATCGCTTCCAGCTGGTAGTTCACTTTCTCGCCGGATTCCATGATGAGTTCCAGCTGATACTCGTCATCATGGTAGATTTTCATGATGCCTTTCTCACAATAAACAACGGTGCTGTTGTCCTCTTCCCCGTAATAGGTCCAGGAGAAGGCGGCGTTTCCGAGACGCCCTTTTTGCGTCGCCAAGCTGCAGACAAGATTGTCGCATACTTCAATCGACTCGCCGTTTTCATCCGTTTTATGCAAAGCTCCCTGAAAGGCGCTCACTTGAATGATTTCATCATCGAGCAGGTAATGCAGCAAATCGATTTTATGGATGCCAAGGTCGCCGCCGACACCGAAGCCCGAGCGCTCCTTTTTGAAGAACCATGTTGATTTCGTTTTATTGATGCCCCAGGATTCTGGGCCCGAATGCCCGAAAGCAGTGCGGAAAGTCAAGACTTTCCCGAGCTCTCCGCTAGCGAGGATTTCGCGTGCTTTTTGATGCGCGCGCGTAAAGCGCTGATTGTGGTCGACCATCAATTTCTTGCCGGATTTTTTCTGTGCCGCTAAAATTTCCTTGGCATGATCGACCGTCAAGGAAATCGGTTTTTCACACAGCACGTGCTTACCGCTCAACAGCGCTTGTGTCGAGAACAAATGATGGTGTTCATTCGAAGAGCAGTCACTGATGGCTGTAATCTCGGGGTCGTTGAACAATTCCTCGACGCTTTCCACATTCCGCCCGCCGAACAATTCGACCATCGCTTCGGAACGGTGGAGATTGCGGTCGTAAAAGACGATTTCATCCACATATGGATTCGCTGTATATTCCGGCGCGTGGCGCATTTTCGTAATGGCCCCGCAGCCAATGATGCCTACCTTGATGCCCATGCAATCTCCTCCTATTCTCTTTTTTGGAACACGACGGCAATGATGATGATCAAGCCTTTGACAAAGCCCTGCAGATGGGGCGAAACATTCATCAAGTTCATCATATTGTTGAGGATGCCCAAGATCAAGATGCCGAAAATCGTGCCGATGATTTTGCCGCGCCCGCCTGTCATGCGCGTGCCGCCGATGATGACAGCTGCAATGGCGTCAAGTTCATATTGCGCCCCGGAACTTGAAGACGAAATCGAGTTCAACCGGGACGTTTCAATGACCGCCGCGACTCCGACAAGCATCCCGATCAGCGTATAGACGCCGATTTTGATGCGGTCCACACGGATAGCGGACAGCATCGCCGCTTTTTCATTCGACCCGAGCGCATAGACGTACCTGCCGAACCGTGTTTTGTGCATGACGATATAAATCAGCACGGCCATGGCGAAGAAAATGAGCACCGGCAAATCAAAAATCCATACATTGTTATTGGCGATGGCGGTGAATCCGCTCACTTCGCCCGAGACGCTGCCGCCTTCTGCAATATACAGTGCGATCGAACGGGCCGCGGCCATCATGCCGAGCGTAGCGATAAACGACGCGATCCTGCCTTTCGCGACCATCAGGCCATTCAGGAATCCGGCGAATGCCCCGACCAATAAGGCCGTGAACACGCCGATTAAAATACTGCCGGATGCGTTCAATGCCAAGACGGAAATGACGCCGGCGAGCGCCAGGACAGAGCCGACCGATAAATCAATGCCGCCTGACAGCATGACGACCGTCATCCCAAGCGCAATGATGCCGATGATCGACACTTGCATGAGGATGTTCAATTGGTTGTTGATATCGAGAAATCTTGGATTCATCACGGAAGCAGCGATGAAAATGATGATGAACGCAATGATGACGCTGTATTCCGACCATAGCCAGGACAGCCTGCTTTTCATGCTTGGAGATTCAGGGCTGTATTCCTTTGTGTTGATATTATCCAATGTGCTCTCCCTCCCTTTTCGCGCCTGTGGCATAATGCATGATTTCTTCTTCGTTTGTCTCATCGCCCATAAACCTGGCCGTGATTTCCCCGTGGTACATGACGTTGATGACATGGCATATGCGCAACACTTCAGGGGCTTCTGATGACAGGATGATGATCGCTTTGCCCAGTTTTGCGAGTTCTAGGATCTCCTGATAGATTTCCTGTTTTGCGCCGACGTCGATGCCTTGTGTCGGGTTGTCGAAAATCAAGATATCGGTATCCGCTTCAAGCCATTTGGCGATGATCACTTTCTGCTGGTTGCCGCCGCTCAATTTGTCGATGGTGATGCGTGGATTAGCTACTTTGATGTTCAAGGCTTTTTTATAGCTGCTGAACTTTTCCAGCTCCCGCTTGTCTTGGATGAAACCCAATCGCTCAAAATTGCCCATCGATGACAAGCTCATATTATGGACGACGCTCAAATCTTTGATGATGGCATTTTCTTTACGGTCTTTCGGCACATAGCCCATGCCAGCCTGCAGCGCCGTTCGCGGATGGGTGATTTTCATCGCTTTGCCCTTCACTTTGATGGTGCCCGTGTATTTTTTGCGGTAGCCGAATAAACTTTCAAACAGCTCCGTCCGGCCGTCTCCCGCAAGCCCGGTAAACCCGACAATCTGGCCTTTTCGGACGGTAAAGTCGATGTCCTGGAATAAGCCAGGGCTGCTTAAGCGCTCGACTTCCAGAGCCATTTCGCCAAATTCGTGCTCATGGACAAAGCGCTCCTGTGAAATCGCTTTGCCGACCATCAGCTTGGTGATTTCCTCTAAATTTCCGCTCTGCATGCCATCCGTCTTCACTAGCTGGCCGTCGCGCAGCACGGTGTAGCGGTCGCATACCGCTTGGATTTCCTTTAATTTATGGGAAATATAAATGATGGATACGCCCGATTTCTTCAAGTTGCGCATCAATTCGAACAGCCGGCCCACTTCATGTTCCGCGAGCGATGTCGTCGGTTCATCCATGATGATCAGCTTCGATTTATGCAGCAGCGCTTTTGAAATCTCGATCAATTGCTTATAGGACGTGGCGAGATTGCGCACATATTCTTTCGGATTGAGGAACACGCCCAGTTCCGCCAAGATCTCACGCGTTTGGCGGCACATTTCTTCCACGTTCAAAAATCCGGCCTTGTTGCGAATTTCTGAACCTAGAAACATGTTTTCATACACTTTCAAATCATTGACCATATTCAGCTCCTGATGGATGAAGCTGATGCCATGCGCCTGGGAAATATGCGGGTTCGCCATATTTACCTGTTTGCCTTCAATGAAAATCTGCCCGCTGTCCGGTTGGTGGACGCCGCCTAAAATATTCATCAGCGTCGATTTGCCGGCGCCGTTTTCCCCAAGCAAGGCATGAATCTCCCCTTTTTCTACTTCCAGCGTCACTTTCTTTAAAACTGGGACGCCGTTAAATGATTTCTCGATTTGGTTCATCGCCACAAAAGGCTGCGAAGTCATGTCTTAACCTCCTTATAGGAAAAGAGGAAATGCAATGGCTCCACTGCATTTCCCGGCTATTAGCTTAGAATTTCGATTCCGGATCGTAATACTCATCCACATTTTCTTTGGTCACTTGCGTCGCTTCCTTGACGACCATCGATTCAGCCGGCTCCTCACCTTGCGCCAAATCACCAGCGATCGTCACTGCATCTTCGACCATGGTCGGTGAATACAAGAACGTCGCTTTCATCAGCCCGTCGTTTTGGATGTCTTCGAATACGCCTTTCGCGCCGCCTGCCCCTGTGACAAATTGGATATCCGTCCGGCCTGCTTCTTTAATAGCCTGCATGACGCCTAATGCCATGCCATCATCTTGAGTGAAAACGGCATCGATTTCAGGATTGGCTTGCAAAATGTTTTGCATGACTTCCAATGATTTCTCAGTGGAAAAGTCGCCGCTTTGCGAAGCGATGATTTCCATGCCTTCCTGCCCTTCAACTGCTTCTTTAAATCCGGATCCCCGCTGTTCCGTTACCGAACTCGGCGGCCCAGTGATTTCAACGATTTTCCCTTCGCCATTCAATTGCTCAACGAAGTATTTGCCGGCATTGACGCCGATTCCTTCGTTATCCCCTTTGACAACCACTGTCGCTGCATCGTTTTCCAGTTCGCGGTCAACGATGACGAGCGGGATGCCTGCATCTTTGATTTTCTGGCCGACTGGGCTCAGCGCTGCGGATTCAATCGGCAGCATGACAATGACGTCCACACCTTGTGCGATCAAATCATCCACGTCATTCGCTTGTTTGTTCGGGTCTGCTGCGTTGGTCATGACGTAATCAATGCCTTCTGATTCCTTCAACTCCATCGCCTGTTTCTCGGCACTGTCGATCAAGGCACCCATCCAACCGTGTGTTGCCGAAGGAAGCGAGATGCCGATCGTCATATCCCCGTCGCCTGAACCTTCATCCGTTGAACCCGAACTTTCGTTTTCCGTGCTGCCGCATGCCGCGAGTCCAAAAATCGTTACGAAAGACAATAAAATGAGCAATAGTTTTTTCACTTTATTCACCCCTTAATTTTTTATGGATCTGTTAAATGTAATCGATTACATTAATGCTCAGGACCAGCGCTCTTTCTACCATCCCCATGTTCATGAAGCGCTGGGCCAAGCCATTTAGCCGGTGGTCGATTCCCGGATGACCAGTTCATGGCCCAGCACTACGCTGTCGACGGTTTTTCCTTGGATCTTCTCGATCAGCATACGCGCTGCGACCGTTCCCATTTTGTACATCGGCTGGGCGACGGTAGTCAATGCCGGATTGGTCATATTGGAGAAATCGATCTTGTCGAACCCGACGACCGCGACATCATTCGGCACGTGCAAACCGGCGGCAGTGATTTCTTTCAAGGCGCCGATCGCCAGTAAATCCGATACCGCAAATACGGCAGTCGGCCGGTCTTCGAGGCGCAGTATTTTCTTCATCGCCATCTGGCCCTGCTCGAAACCGAGCTCATGCGTGTAGAAAATATAATCGCCATTCACTGGAATGTCGTGTTCACGCAATGCCCGTTCATAGCCCATCCGCCGCTCCCTGGCATACAGGAATTTTTCATCGGAATTCATCAATGCGATTTTTTTGTGGCCGATCTGGATCAAATGCTTCACGGCGCGGTAAGACGCTTCCTCGCTGTCGATCGTGACATACGGGATGCCGATGCCGCCCCCGTATTCGCTGCACTGGATGATGGCGTAGTGTTCTGCGAGTTCTTTCAAGGTCTCGACATTCACTGCCGGGTCCATCGAAATGATGCCATCCGCCATTTTCTTGCGAACCAAATCGAAATATATCTCCTCCTTTTCAGGCTTGGAATCCGTTTCGCACAACAGGATGCTGTAATTCTGGCTGAGCGCCATATTCTCGATTCCTTTGATGATTTCAAAATAAAACGGGTTGGAGATCGTCGGGATCAAGATCAGCACAATACGGCTTTCCGAATTTCGCAAATTCCGGCCGAGCATGCTCGGCTCGTAGTTCAAGTACTGGATCGCCTCCTCCACTTTCAGTTTCGTTTTGGCCGTTACTTTGTCGTGGCCGTTCAATACCCGGGATACCGTGGCGACTGAAACCCCTGCATGCTTCGCTACTTGTTGTATGTTTGCCATATGCTTTTCCTTCTTTCTGACGCGACACTTCTGTTGTGAAATGAAATCGTTTACATTTTCATCATAATTTGTTCAGAATTATCTGTCAATAACTATTTTATTGCATGAAATATATTGATTTACATCGTTTTATTCTATATGTTAAGAATGTAACGGTTTACATGTCAGTATAATCTGAAAACTTGAATGGAGGAATTTTCATGAAATTGGGGTTTTACCGTCTTATTTTCTGATCGGAATTTTGAAGATATGCTGGCTTATGTGGCCTCAAAAGGCATTGAAGCGATCGAACTGGGCACCGGTGGATATCCGGGCGATGCCCATTGCAAATTGGACGAACTGCTTGAAGACGCAGACCAGCAGCAAGTCTTCCTGAAACAAATCGACGATGCCGGCCTCTTCATCAGCGCGCTCAGCTGCCACGCCAATCCGCTGCATCCCCAAAAAGACATTTCCGGAGCGGCTGATGAGCTGCTCGTCAAGACGATGCAGCTCGCTTCCAAGCTCAAGGTGCCGGTCGTCAATACCTTCTCGGGCTGCCCGGGCGACCACGAGAACGCGTTATACCCAAACTGGCCCGTCGCCGCCTGGCCGAACGATTTCCAGGAAGTGCTCGCCTGGCAATGGGAACAGAAATTGATTCCTTATTGGAAAGAAAAAAACGCTTTGGCGGAATCGCTTGGCGTCAAGATCGGCTTAGAGCTGCACGGCGGCTTTTCCGTCCATACGCCCGCGACCATGCTGCGCTTGCGTGAAGCATGCGGCCCGTATATCGGCGCGAATCTCGACCCGAGCCATATGTGGTGGCAAGGCATCGACCCGGTTGAAGCGATCAAGATTCTCGGGCGGGAAAACGCCATCCATCATTTCCACGCGAAAGACACCATCATCGACCAGGAAAACACCAACCGCAATGGCTTGACTGATATGACCGACTACTCTGAGATGAAAGACCGCGCTTGGTATTTCCGCACCGTCGGATTCGGCCACGGCCAAAAAACCTGGGCTGACATCATCAGCACCTTGCGCCTCTACGGCTATGATTACGTCGTCAGCATCGAGCATGAAGACGGCTTGATGTCGATCAACGAAGGCTTCACAAAAGCAGTGGAGAACCTGAAGCCGGTCATGGTCAAGGAATCGGTCAATGAGATGTGGTGGGTGTAGCTTTAGGATGCATCGTGGCTTATCGTGCAATAGAAAGCGGACCTCTTAAGCGGATCCCGCTTTTTTTTGCGTCTTTATCACTCAACTCCCCTTTTTCACCTTCCTGCCCTTCTATCAGTTGGCGCTCGCCATTGAGAAATTCTCTCTCCAATTTATGGTTAACCCTATTCTGAAATATTTAATAATTATTAACTTCACAATCTTTCCCGTTCTTTCTCTTTGTTTATTTCCCGGGAAAACTACTTGTTTCTAAGATTTCAATGAGTGTTTACTAGAAAGCGTTTACACCTTAGGGTTCTCTTTGACAAAATTCTCGTTTCATATGACAATAGAAATAGAATTAGAATTATTATAATCAGATAACGATATTAATTGAAGCCACCCACTTTGATTATTTTTTTTGGCGTTATCGATTATGGTCATTCTAAAAAAACATTCAGGAGGTAATTATTTTATGTCTTTGATCGGAAAAGAAATCCAACCATTTAACGCGTCAGCTTACCAGGCGGCGAGCGGCGAATTTATCGAGGTCACGGAAGAAAACATGAAAGGCCAATGGAGCGTCGTGTGCTTCTACCCAGCAGATTTCACGTTCGTTTGCCCAACTGAACTTGAAGACCTCCAAAGCCAATACGCAACATTGAAAGAGCTTGGCGTTGAAGTATACTCTGTTTCTACAGACACTCACTTCACTCACAAAGCTTGGCACGACCATTCAGATGCAATCGGCAAAATCGAATACACCATGATCGGTGACCCATCGCAGCGCATTTCACGCGGATTCGATGTTCTTAACGAAGAAGAAGGCCTTGCACAGCGCGGCACATTCATCGTTGACCCAGAAGGCATCGTCCAAGCTGCAGAAATCAACGCAGACGGCATCGGCCGCGACGCAAGCACGCTTGTCGGCAAAATCAAAGCAGCACAATATGTGCGCAACAACCCAGGCGAAGTATGCCCGGCTAAATGGGAAGAAGGCGGCGACACATTGAAGCCAAGCCTTGACCTTGTAGGCAAAATTTAAGGAGTTTTGACAATGATACTAGATGCGCAAATCAAATCTCAATTAGAGCAATACTTGCAGCTATTGGAAGGCGACGTGCTGCTCCAAGTGAGCGCCGGATCCGATAAGGTATCAACAGATATGGTCGATTTGGTGGAAGAACTGTCCGCCATGTCCCCGCGCATTCAAATGGAGCGCACGGAGCTTGAGAGAACCCCGAGCTTCAGCGTCACCCGTCCTGGAGAAGAAATCGGCATCACTTTCGCCGGCATCCCGCTTGGCCATGAGTTCACTTCGCTCGTCCTTGCCCTGTTGCAAGTGAGCGGACGCGCGCCAAAAGCCGACCCGAAAACGATGGACCAGATCAAAAACCTGGAAGGTTCTTATCATTTTGAATCCTATATCAGCTTGAGCTGCCAGAACTGCCCGGAAGTCGTGCAATCACTTAATTTGATGAGCGTCCTCAACCCGAACATCACGCACACGATGATCGACGGCGCTGCCTTCAAAGAAGAAGTCGAACGCAAAGACATCATGGCTGTTCCAACCGTTTTCTTGAACGGCGAATCGTTCGCAAGCGGACGCATGTCGCTTGAAGAATTGCTCGCAAAACTTGGCAGCGCACCGGATGCATCCGAATTCGAAGACAAAGAGCCGTTTGACGTGCTCGTCGTCGGCGGCGGCCCGGCTGGAGCCAGCGCAGCGATCTATGCGGCACGTAAAGGCATCCGCACAGGCATCGTCGCGGAGCGTTTCGGTGGCCAGGTGATGGATACCTTAAGCATCGAGAACTTCGTCAGCGTTAAGCATACAGAAGGCCCGAAATTTGCGGCAAGCCTCGAAGAGCATGTGAAAGAATACGATATCGAGCTGATGAACTTGCAGCGTGCGAAACGCTTGGAGAAAAAAGAGCTGTTCGAGCTTGAACTCGAAAACGGCGCTGTCGTCAAAGGCAAGACCGTCATTCTTTCAACAGGTGCCCGCTGGCGCAATATCGGCGTTCCTGGCGAAGAGGAATTCAAGAACAAAGGCGTGGCGTACTGCCCGCATTGCGACGGCCCGTTATTTGCCGGCAAAGACGTCGCGGTCATCGGCGGCGGCAATTCCGGCGTCGAAGCGGCGATCGACCTTGCAGGCATCACGAATCACGTGACGGTGCTGGAATACAACGCAGAGCTTAAAGCGGATTCCGTTTTGCAGGACCGCCTGAAGAGCCTGCCGAATGTCACGGTGCTGACGAATGCACGCACACAGGAAATTACCGGCACCGATAAAGTGAACGGCCTTTCCTATATCGACCTTCAAACCGGCGAAGAAAAGCATGTCGAACTATCCGGCGTCTTCGTCCAAATCGGCCTCGTGCCAAACACCGACTGGCTCGGTGACTTCGTCGAGCGCACAGCGCACGGCGAGATCATCATCGACCAGCGCGGCGCAACGAATATGCCGGGCGTGTTTGCGGCAGGCGACTGCACGAACATCCCGTACAAACAGATCATCATTTCGATGGGCTCTGGCGCAACGGCTTCACTGAGCGCGTTCGACCACCTTATCCGAAGCGATATCCCTGTTTTGGTGTAATAAAAGATAAAAGGACTGCGGAGAGATTTTTCTCTTCGCAGTCCTTTTTGTATTCAAAAGAAATGGCAGATGTCCATCGCGACGGACGCTTTCCGCGGGCACGGCTTCAGCCTTTTCATTTTGACCACTTACTGTTTCGATTTGTGCAAACGCCGGTGAAGCTGGTGCACTTGTTCCGCCAGCTCCGGTACTGGCCCGTCGACGTTCGGGTCTTTCAGGATTTCAGGGATGGACAAATTGCGGACAGGCGAAGGTTCCGCGCCCAGCTCTTGCATCCACTCGCCTAATTGCTTCGACGAACTCGCGTAGACGATGCGGCCGAGCCCGACCCAGCCATGCGCAGCCGCACACATCGGGCAATGCTCGCCTGATGTATAGACGATTGCCTCGGCCCGTTCATGTGGCGCCATGTGTTCTGCCGCCCAGCGCGCAATCGCGAATTCTGGATGCTGCGTATGGTCGCCGCCTGCCACGTGGTTATGGTCTTCGAACAGCACCTCTCCCTGTGCTGATACGAGAACTGAACCAAACGGCTCGTCCCCTTTTCCCAGTGCTTGTTCGGCGAGTTCTACGCAGCGCTGCAAATACTGTAAATCTTTTTCAGTTATCATAGTGGTCCTCCTTTAAATGCTTCTCACCAAGTATATCCAACCTGTATAAAAATTTTGATCCACCCTGCTCTTCATTTATAAACATCTTTTAAATTCTCTAACTCGCTCTTTGGAATGGCCACTTCTTGCGTCCCCATAGATCCTGCAGTGATTTCGTATTGGTCAAACACTAGAACTAACTCTTGTTCGGTTAAATAGAATTGCTGCTCTTCTTTAACTTGGTCGAACGGAAAAGACAGGTTCTCCTTTAGGCCACTTGCCTCCATCTCTAGATTCGTTGCAGCCAAAAGATCGTCTTCGTAATTCTCTTCTTCAAACAACTCAGCTATTCCTATAGCTGAACCCGACTGCAATTCATAGTTTAGAGTCTCTTTGTAGTGCACCGTACGAGGAATGCCAGCCAGGGAATAAAAGCCGTCGAACAATATACTGATGACTTTTTCATTAAGGAGTTTCGTCTCAAAACTCAGCACGCCTTCTGCATGTAAGTCGGCCTCTCCTTCCTCTACCGCTTGCTCAGACTGTCTGATTTGCCCCTCCAACTGTTCACCAAGCCTCATCGCCTGTTCGTTGAATCCATCCAGCCCTTCCACTTGCGGCACCGTGATATCCAAAACCATTCCGTCGTCTTCCTGAGCCACCACGATCTCTTCCACTTCCACAGGCTCTGCACAGCCCGTCACAACCGCAACTGAGACTATACCGATTATGGACAATTTGCTCGCCATCTTGCTCCCTCCTCTTTTAAATTCTGCGAATCGTATGTAAGGTGAACAAGGGGCTGATCCTGCTTTATTCGTATTGTATCTTCTCTATTTCAATTCTAGCGCCAAAGGAATAGTCCTCTTTATCTGAAGCTGTTGTTTCTAAAATGAGAAAGGCGCCGCAATGCATATGCACTGCAGCGCCTGCTGTTTCTGACAGGCCTGTCCTATTCCAACTCTTCCTCCGCCAATAACTTAAACCCTTCCACGACCGTATCCTCTTCAACTTCGATCAGGATGCAGCGCCGGCCATTGTAATTGACTTGTTTGACGTAACGTAAGTCTTCGGGGCCGATCTTGATTTCCGCGACTTTCGTGTTGATCTTGATCGATTTGGCCCCGTATTTCGGCACGATGTGGCTCGCTTTCATCTCGTACTGGCGGTCATCGGTCACTTGCTGGAAAGCCTGTTCCACTTTCTCCGTGCTGATGTCTTTGATGCCGCTCGCCTTCAAGACGCGCTCGACTTCCTTGGAATCCAGCATCGGTGCCGGCTCGTCCTCGTCTTCCGCTTCCACTTCAAGCATGCTGTTGATCTCGTCGTAGACACCCGCGAGCGTTCTCGAATTGACCTCATCGCCGATGACGTGCTTAACGATTTCTTCGAACACCACTTTATCGTCTTCTGCGGTGGTGATTTCGTCGCCGTTCAGCACGTTTTCGATAAACTGGAAATCCGGCTTATTGGCTTTCGCCGCTGAATACAAAATGCGGTTGACGTCTGCTGCATTGTTCGTGAAGCTCGGGAACAAGAACCCACCAACCGGAGACGACAGCTTAATGACCGGATCCGCCATGATATTCGACTTGAATTCCTTTTCGATAAAATCAAACACCAGCGACGATTTCGGCAGCTCGGTCTGGTTCATGCTGCTGAGGACGAACGGCGTCGTGTACACTTCGTCGCGCATTGCGGCTTCCGTCTCATCGGGCTCGCGCTTCGTCGTCTTGAAATACGTGCCGCGGATGAAGGTGATGACCATGTCCTTCTCGTATGGCGTTTCTTCGACCATCTTCAAAGCGACGCGCTGCATATTGTCTTTCCAGCCTTCTGCATCGTCCGCATGAAGCCCTTCGTACAACAAATGCTGCGTATGGTCGGCTTGCCCTTCTTCCGGGCGCTGGAACTTCACTTCGAACAGCTTGATGTCGAGCTTGCCCGCGAGCACTTTCTTGAAATTGGCCAAAAACAGCTCTTGCTGCTCCCGGTCGAGCAAGGAAAACGAACGGCTCTCCTCGTGAAATATTTCACTTGTGTCCTGCTTGATATATACGTTGTAAATTTCGGCGATTTTCAGTAAATCCGTCTCCAGCTTGAACTGCTTGCGGATCTCGGCAATATCTTTTTTGTTCATCTCTATTTCCAACTCCCAGCTAATAAAATCCATGTTTCTGCAAAAAAAGAGCATCGAAAGCCTGCGCTTTTGACACTGCTCCATTATACCAGTTGAAGGGGGATGCATGTACGATGCCTGCACGAATGGCTGGCCCGCAATTCAGAAACCGCCTTTCACACAGCAGCTTTGGCAGAAATCATTTGGATCTCCTGCGCAATAAGCTATGATGTCTGGAAGGCGGATCAACAAGAAACCAATGTGGAGTGAGGAGCATGCAGAATATGGGCAAACGAATTGAGCATGAAATCTTATGGCAAGTCAAAACAGGCGACGAACCGATCTATTCCACTCCCATCTTCGCCATTTTCAGCAAGGGCCAGCGAGTCGTCATCTATCAATCCTGGGATTGGTATATCTACGTCCGAGAAGTGGAAACCGGGCGATTGGTTTGGCGCTATCTCTTCGGCGCGCCGAATTACGGGCGCCCTCAAGCTGCGGATGTGGACGGCGATGGCAAAATCGAAATTTTTGGCGCTTCCCACGATGGCCATGTTTACTGCTTGAATGAACAAGGCGAAAGGATTTGGTTCCACTCAAATCTCTATTACCGGGAAGGCAACGGCCAAGTCACTTCGGCAAGCGAATGGGGAATCACCGATTCAACGAAAGAGTGGGCAGCCAATTCTTTCCTGAGGATGGATGGCAACCACGCCGAGCTCGCTATTGTTTCCGGAACCGGCGCAGGGCAAAGGCGGAAAATCAGCGGAGTCGAAACGGATACCCTTTGGATCGAAGAAGCGTTCGATACCTTGCCCGATGCCACATCGACTTACGAGATCCACCCTTTTCACGAATCCGATGTGTATTACCAGCATGCCGGCCAGCTGGTGAAAGAGCCGGATGCTTGGTACCTGTATACAACTTCCTTCGATAATCAATGCGTCAAACTGAAAGCAAGCACGGGGGAATTGATATGGAAATTCAGCTCGCTCGAACAGAACGAACCGTTTCCAGCAGTCGTGGATATCGATGGGGACGGAAAACTCGAATGCCTCTTCAATAGCATCGATGAGCATGTCTATTGCCTGGACGCAGAAACCGGGTCGCTGAAATGGCACAACCATGCCGGATTTGGCATCGACTGTTTCGGGAGCTATGCGGATATGGATAATGACGGAGTGATGGAATACATCATCAACGGCCGCGGCGGCAGGACGCTTTACCTGGACGGCGTAACCGGCGAGACGAAATACAAATCGACGGATTGGTCGGTTTGGGCGACTAGCGAAACCAATTCAAGAGCGACAGTCTTCCATTACGAACCGGGCCAAAAAGCGGTGGTGTTCGGCGGCTTGGCGGGATTCGTCTATTGCTTGGACGGCCAGGCAAATACCATTTGGCGGACATTTCTCGCTGCGAATATGCGCGGGTCGACAAGTGTCTTGGATATCAATTCAGACGGAGAGCAGGAAATTCTGGTCCCTGATATGATGGGCACCTTGACGATTCTCGATCAATACGGGAAAGAAATCGGCCAAGTTCACGTCAAGGGCGGCATTGAAGGCACGCCGCTTGCCGGTGATTTGGACGGAGACGGGAAAACTGAAGTATTGTTGACGAGCCTTGACGGCTATGTGAGCCTAAGCCGATTCAGATGAATATCAGATCTTTCCTATTGAATAGTCATTCATATTAAATAGCCTGGACCCGACAGCCACTCGGGTCCAGGCTATTTCCGTTTTTACCATTGATATTTGGCTGCTTTTTTATCGATAAAGCATCGACGCATGAAGTGATTCGATATAAAAAGGACATTAAATTGATAATATTTTATTTTAAATGAATAAATAGTAATCATATTTACCTATTTGTAAATTAAATATTAATTATTACGAAATCTTATTGACACTTTACGACCATGAAAGTTATACTCACAACTAAATTATTTAAATATTTGATAAAATCAAACATTTTTGTTAGGAGGCGCATCATGGATTTTTCACAACTTTTATCTGGACCTTATAGTTTCATCACTGGATATGTTTTTGTGTATCCCTTCGCAATGGCCTTGTTTTGGATAGCCGGTTCTATCCTTTTCCTCAGGACTAAAGAGTTAAAAAGCGAGCCTTTGGATATTGAAGCATTCGACTGGCCCATGATCAGTATATTGGTTCCTTGCTATAACGAAGAGGAAACCATCGAAGAAACGGTCCGCAACTTGGTTGGGCTGTCTTATCCGAAAAAAGAAATCATTTTAATTAATGACGGCTCTAAAGACGGGACGAGCGATATCCTCAGGAGATTGTCGGAGCAGTACGGCGACGTGCGGGCTATCCAGCTGCATGAAAACCGCGGCAAGGCGAACGCGTTGCAAGTCGGCTTGTTCGCTTCTAGAGCCGAATACCTCGTATGTGTCGATTCGGATGCCATGCTGGCCGATACCGCTCCTTATTATTTGATCCATCAGTTCTTCAAGCAAGGAGAACGGGTCGGCGCTGTCACCGGCAACCCCACGATCCGCAACCGCAACAATTTGCTGAGCCGGATGCAGCTGGTCGAATACGCTTCGATCATCGGGGCTATCAAGCGGACGCAAAGGCTACTCGGAAAAGTGATGACCGTTTCCGGCGTCGTCGTTGCCTACCGCAAAAAAGCACTCGTCGATGTCGGCTTATGGGACCGCGACATGATCACTGAAGACATCGCGGTCAGCTGGAAACTCCAAAAGCGTTTCTGGGATATCCGCTATGAACCCCGTGCGCTGTGCTGGATGCTGGTGCCAGAAACAGTATCGGGCATTTGGAAACAACGGGTTCGCTGGGCGCAAGGCGGGCAGGAAGTCATCCTGCGCCATTGGAAAGTATTGTTCAACTGGAAACAACGCAGAATCTGGCTTGTGTATCTCGAGCAATGGTTCAGCATCCTATGGGCTTTCTGCTGGCTGTTCATCACGCTATTGTTATTGTTCACGGCTACTACGCTGCAGGAAATGCTGTTCTGGTTCACCTTCAGTTCCTTCGCCTTGGTGTTCATCAGCCTCATTCAATTATTCATCGCCCTGTCCATCGACTCCCGCTATAACGGGAAATTAAAATACTATTTCTGGGCCGCTTGGTATCCGGCCATTTATTGGATGATCAATACCGCTGTCGTCATCGCAGCCATCCCAAAAACAATCTCATCTCGCCTTAAAGGAGGTTACGCAGTATGGAACAGCCCAGACCGCGGTATGAAGAAGAAAGTTTCCTAATCGTCGTCAAGCGTCCCTGGCTCTACGCCACCATCGATTTCATCTTTTCGATGCTGTGCTGGCTTTATAGTGTATTGGTGGTCTCGTTTATCGTATCGGCCACTTTCGGCTTCAATAACATCCTGACACGGGTCATGAATTCTTCCTTTAATATGATCAATCAAGATATCCGCTTGTTCATTGCCGCAGCCCTTGGCGTCTTCCTGCTGTTCTACACATTGCTGTATTTGAATCATGTCTACAATAAAAAGAGATTCGGCACCTTAAGAAGACGGCGCTACCCCGCCCCGGCAAGCAATGCCGAACTCAAGTCGTTGGGGTTGATGAAAATAGAAGCAATCGAGAAACTGCAAAGCGAAGACTATGCCGTTTTTGAAACAAACCCGATTGTCCCTCTTGGAGGTGAGAGCGTTGATCAAAAAGATCTTTATTTGGACGACCATTATCGCATTAATTAGCCTGTTTTTCTTGTCGCGGAAAGAGCTGTTCGCCGAAGCTTTCTCAGCTGACAAGCCCGCTATGTCCTTTCCGGAAAAATTGATTAGCGATGGCTGCCTCGGATTGAATTATCACCGCGTCCAAGACGATGCTTTAATCGTCAAATCAGCGCGCAGCGTGTTGCAATCCAACGAACTGGTGCAATACAGCGTGCTGAAAAGCGAATTTCAATCGCAAATCGATGCTTTAGTCGAAGCGGGCGCCAACTTCTTGAACGAAGAGCAATTATTGAAGGCGAAAGCGGACGGCGACTTCCCGGAAAAATGCGTATGGATTTCATTTGACGATATCGACGTGTCGGTTTATGACAATGCTTTTCCTGTTTTAAAAGAAGCGAATGTGCCATTCACCCTGTTCGTTATTGCCGGGCAAGTCGGCAATAAGGACTTCAGCAACCTGGAGATGTCCACATGGGATCAGCTGAGGGAAATGAAAGACAGCGGCTTGGCTGACTTCGGCTCCCATACCTTTGATATGCATCGCTTCGAAGGCGAAACGCCTGTCTTTTTGATTCCCGGGCAAGCGGACGCATTCAGGGAAGACCTGAAAAAAAGCGTCGAAACGATTGAGTCGGAACTGGATGTCACGGTGAAAAGTTTTGCCTATCCTTACGGCAACACCAACGAACGGGTCACCCGCATCTTGAAAGAGCAAGGCCTTGAAGCTGGCCATATCTTAGCCCCTCAAGTCATTCGGCCGGCAGATGATAATTATTGGATCAACCGGGTCATCGTCAACCAGACAACTTTCGATGACGTGCTGCTTCCTTATCTGGAAAAAAACTAAGAGTTCAACCCGATCTCAAGCTCTATAAGGAAGCTCCTTTCTATAGGGGAGCTTTCCTTTTTTATTCAATGAATGGACTTCAAGGCCTCTATAGTTAATTCCGGCAATCTAGCACCGGTCCCCGCTGATCTACCGGGCCGTTCCACTACCCGCTTCTCCCGCCACGCAGAAAACGTATCGTAAAGGCGGAATGATAATGAAAAATGGCTTCCACTAACAGCCACCCTCCTGCTGTCAGGCTGTTCCATGCAGTCTGCCCAGCCAACTGAGGATACAAGGAAATATGCGCATGGCGTGTCCATCGTCGGAAATACGGTGCTATGGTCTGAAAAAAGTGGGGAGCAGCGCAAAGATGGCTGGATCCATGATATTTATAAAAAAGAAATCGGTGAAAACCAGTTCGACACACTCGTTTCCAATCCGGAAGCACAAGAACCGGTCAGCGCCAGTTCAACCGATGAAACCAGCATCATCACTTACGAGGACGGCTATAATTCAAACAATAATGTTTCCCAGCGCTATAAGCTCTATGATGACAATTGGCAGCCATTGCATGAAGGCACCTTGCTCGACGGGGGGCATTCCGGGCATGCAGCTTCGACAAATGCGCATCACGTCCTTTTTTGGTCCCACGGCTGGGTCAACGGCGGCGGTGTAAACGACCTCGGCTCGGGCAAGGAAGTCATCGTCTCAACCGTTTCAAATGAAGGCGAAGTTTTGCATGACATCAAACTATCGCAAGCAGATGACCGCGACAGCTGGCCGATGCTTGCCGCTTCCGACGATAATGCGCTGCTCGTTTGGCAGCAATTCAATGACGATGCCAGCGAAGCCTCCCTCCGTTTCGCTGTTTATGATCCGGTTGCAAATGAACTGACTGTCACGCCGTCCGAATTATTACCGCAAGTGAATTTTTATATTTACAGCGTCTCTTATGTGCCAGCGGCGAGCCAGTATGTCGTCGCGGCCCAGACGAATAGAGGCGGCACCTTGTTATTGCTTTCAAAAGAAGGAGAAGTCCTCGACCAAATCGATGCACCCCGCCTGGTCCGGGAAGCCGCCCCGGCCATAGAAGGAAATACATTGGTGTTCCCGCAGCTGCCCGCGAATTATTTCACCGTCCACGTTTCGGATGACCAGCTCCAGCTGAATTCTTCCGATTCATTGGATATCAACTGGGGAACGTCCGGCACCACCGGCGTGTTCCTCGATGAACGCCATGTGTATTTTGCGACTTTGGACAAAGAAGGCTTGCAAGAAGTGACGGTGGAGTTGGACGAAGCAGCTCAGTAATTCTACGTACAAAAATAAGGAGTCATCCCTAAGCAACTCAGGGATGACTCCTTATTTATTTTTTTCAGACACTTGCCGTTTTAAAGAATCAGCAGCAATGCCGGAATGGTAACGATGCTCGCCAAGGTGCTGACGAACATTGCGCTCGATACCATGTCCGGGTTCATATTGAATTTGATGGCCAAAAGCGTCGTCGTGGCAGCCGCCGGAGTTGCCGCAGAAATGAGCAACACCTTCGCTTCCAGCGACCCTCCCGGATACAGCCAGGCCAGCAGCACGAACGCGATCGCCGGGAACGCAGCCAATTTCAACACAGCCGCCGTCCCGATAAACTTCAGCACGGTCTTGATCTGAATCGATGCCAAGGTAATTCCGAGCAGCGTCAATAGCACCGGCACCGCCGCCTGCCCGAGCAATCCCGTGGCATTGCCGAGCGCCTCAGGCACCCCGATGCCCGCTATTTTCAGAACCAGCCCGATCGTGATGGCAATAAATCCTGGCATACGGATGATGGTAATGAAAATCGCCTTCTTGGACACATCCGCATGATTCGAAGCATAAAAAATGCCAGCTGAATTCATCAGCAAAGACTGCATGACGACGTAAATAATGGCGATCGCCATCCCTTCGTCCCCAAAGGCGAACAACACAATCGGCAAGCCGTAATTCCCGGTGTTCGGAAAAGCGCTCGCAAGCATCATCGTGTTGCGGTACGACAGATTCCACCCAAACACGATGCCAAGAAGCTTAATCAGCACCGCAAATAGGACGAACAACAACACGGCAAACAGCACAATCCGCCCTAAATCCCCCAAATCCAGCGAAGACGTCGTGACGGAATGGAAAAATAAGGCCGGGCTGAACACGTAGATGCATAAATCCGACACCGGTTTCGTCTGGATGTCCATGAATCTGCCGACAAAAAAGCCGATGCCGAGCAAGATAAAGACCGGCAAAATGACATTGATGATTTCACTGACAATCACGGCGTTCACTCTCCATCAGAAAGAGGGAAAGGATTTCTCCCCTCCCCCAAAGTTTAATTTATTAAATGAAAAACGGGATAAACACACTGGCGAGTAATAAGATCAACGCGCCGCCGAGACGGGAGGAAATTTGCGCAAATGGCATCAATTCCATGCGTCTTGCCGCAGACAACACCGCGACATCGCCCGTTCCGCCCATATTCGCCATACACAACCCTGCGGTGATCGCCGCTTCGATCGGGTAGAAGCCCATGAACTTCCCGACCACGCCAGCACCGATGACAGCACCGATGACAACCGCCAAGACGATGAGCACGTATTGGATGCTCAAGGCATTCAGCACGGCTTCAAGATCCGTATACGCGACCCCAATGCCTACTAGCAAGGCGTTGGTCCAGTTGCGCGCCACGAACTCATACCACTGGCTCGCGCCTTCTACGATAATCTCCGGCATGACATTCGCCACTTTCAGTGCTGCCACCAAAATGATCATGATGGCGTACGGATGAAGTGGGATAAAATCACCCAATAAATTCCCTAAAATATAGAACGATACCGCAGCCAAGACGCCGATTCCCATTTTCGCCAAATCGTAGCTCGGCGTTTCTTTTTTCTCGTAATGGAAATTGCGGATCAGCTGGCCATTCCCCGTCAAGCTCGGGTATTTATCACCGATCAAATTCAATACACTCGCCAAGATGATGGCGAAGACATTCCCAAGTGCCAAAGCCGGCACTAAAATCGACAGGTAATACCCGGGTTCATTGCCCAGCATTTCCGAATAGACTTGAGACATCGGCACAGCGCCTGCACCCATGCCGCCGCCCATGATTGGCATGGCGATGACGAGCACCGCTTCCTGGACGCTAAAGCCCAATACCATCCCGACTAAGGCAGCCAGTCCAACCGCTCCTGCCACCGCAGCGAGCAATGGCAAGGCATAGCGGACGCCCGCTTTCACCAGGATCTTCGATTCCATCCCCAAAATACTGCCGGTAATTAAAGCCGCAATATAGAAGTTGAGGAAATCGCCATCTTTCATGAATTCCGTAATGCCTGCCGTTGTGCTTTCAGGCATAAGTCCACTATAGACCATATAAGCAGATCCGAAAATAGCGACAATCGCGCCGCCTCCGAGGAACGTGCGGACGATTGGCATATGATTGCCGAACCAGCCCAATAATTCACCAAGCACCATGGTAATGAGCAACGCGCCGATCATGCCGGCCGGCAAGTTTTCGGTGTACATCGCATAGATCGCAATCGCTGCGAAAACCCCGAACCATAGAATCGGCATATTGAAAATCGTGAATTTGTCTTTCAAATTTCTCGCCGGCAACTGCGGCGGAACCTTATTTGTTTCCTTCATCGTTGGACACCTCGTTTTCTTGAGCTTGCGCCATTCAGGTAAGCGCTTTCAATGTATTTCATATTTTAGACAAATTTCAGACAACTTCTAGCTTATGAAAGTATTGGTTTTATTGTAATTAAAAAAAGCAGCCGCATTGGCTGCTTTTTTTAGTGGAAATCGTGTTTCCAAAGCTCCACCTTAACCCTCAAAGATAAGGATCGAGACGATGTGCGTTTTCCGGCGCCACACGGTATTGATAGATAGGCCGGCCGACGCCGTAGGTCAAATCTTCCTGCAAATAGCCGATGGCGCTGAGGAATTTCAGGTATTTCCGGACGGAGACCCTGGAAATGTGGGCTGACTGCGCCAGTTCATCTGTTGAAAACACCGCAGCTTCGTTCGCCAGGATCACTTGCTGGATGGTCTGCAGCGTTCCTTTTGTCAGCCCTTTCGGCAATGATTGCACCGTGGCTGATGTAGAAGTGGCTGGCTGTTTTCTGCCGAGCAGGCTGTCGATTTCTTGCTGGCTGATTTGTTTATTATCGTTCAGTTTATGGAAATGTTTTTGGTATTGCAGCAGCGCTTCCTGGAAACGGCTGAACTCGAAGGGCTTGATCAAATAATCGGAAGCCCCGAGCCTCAAGGCGTGCTGGATTTGCTGGATTTCAGAGGCTGCCGTGATCAAGATGACGTCAAGGTCCTGCTGTTGTTCGCGGAGCATCTGCAAAAATTCGATGCCGGTCAAGCCCGGCATGTGGATGTCGAGCAAGACCAAATCGATGTCCGACTCCGCGAGGATCGCGATGGCCTGCTGGGCGTTTTCGGCGGCGCCGATCACCTCAAAGCCGTCCATGCGCCCGACAAATTGCCGGTTCAAGGCAGCCACCATTGGGTCATCTTCTACTATCATTACCTTAATCATCTGTTTCACCCCTTGCTTCATACGGCAGCACCAACTCGAACGTCGTACCTTCGTTTTTCTCGGAGGCCACTTCAATCGAACCTTCGAGTTGGTCTACGCTATTTTTCACCAAATGCAATCCGAATCCGCGGTGGTAGCCTTCCTTACTGGAGACGCCTTTTTCGAACATTGTTTCCTGCAATTCCTCATCGATCCCCGTTCCTGTATCGCTGATCGTGATCGTCAGCAATTCATCGATATAGGAAAACGCGGCATGCACCTGCTTGTGTTCGGTCGCTTGGACATTGTCGATCGCGTTGTCGACCACATTGCCGATGATCGTGATCAACTCGTGCGTGACCGCCGGATCGTCCGGTTTTGGGATATCGGTCTCGCAGCTGATCGAAAGATTTACTTGCGCTTCTCTCGCGAAACTGATTTTCCCGAGAATAAAGCCTGCTAGCACCGGGTCCTTGATGGAGCGCGTCACATTGCCGACTTCTACGGCTTGGTGGTCGACCAACTTCGCGATAAACTGCGACACTTGCTCGTATTGCTCCATTTTAATCAAGCCGAGCAAGACATGCAGTTGATTCATGAATTCGTGCGACTGCGCCCGTAAAGTCTCTGCATACATCTCGACGCCGGTCAATTGTTCGGCAAGCAAGTCGATTTCCGTTTTGTCCCGGAATGTCACCATTGCGCCGATCACTTGGTCATTCACCAATAAAGGCACTTGGTTCGACAAGATCGACAGGCCATTAAGCTCCTGCTCTTCATCCAAAACGGTATGTTTTTCAAGCAATACACGGTGCGTCTTGAGGCCTGGCAAAAAGTCATGGATCTCCTTGCCGATCGGCTCACGGCCCGTGAAGCCCGCTTTTTCGAACAGCTCTCTCGCCGACCGGTTGGCGAGCATGATACGCGAATTTTGATCGATCGCGATAACGCCTTCGTAAACGGAATGAAGCATCTGGTTGCGTTCTTCATGGATGCGCGCAATTTCGGGAGGCTCCAGCCCGAACAGGCTCTTTTTGATATATCGCGCTAAAAACAATGCGCCGATGATGCCGAACAACAAGCCTGTCAGCGAACCGATCCAGATGGTCTGCCGGTTTTGCCCGACCGCCGCTTCTACTTCCTCCAAGGAAATACCGACCGAGACTGCACCGATTTGATTATCGTCTTCATCAAACACCGGCGTGAACGCACGGACCGATTGCCCGAGCGTCCCTTCCGCCCGCGAGGTGTATTCTTCGCCTGCTAGCACACGGAGTTCATCGCCACCGGCAAACGCCTTGCCGATATTGTCCGGATTCGGATGCGATTTGCGGATGCCGTCCATGTCCATGACGACGACAAACAACACATCTGCGGCTTGTTGCACGGCCAACGCATAATCCTGTATATTCGCTTCCGCCGCTTCCCTCTCCAAGCCTTGGCGAATCACTTGCGACTCTGCGGCGGTGCGGGAAATGCTGACGGCCTTATCTTCCAGCTGCTGCTCGATCCGGTCGCCCGATGTATCGGCCACCAGCAGATTGGTAATCACGAGCGACACCAACACCACCAATAGCACAAACGAGATAATGATTGTACTCAATTTAAATCGTGACAAAAACGCCATGATGCACCTCATTCTTTGCTGCGGAAAAGTTCTTGTAAACAGATGTTTCTACTATAAGCCAAAATTTCAATAAAGAAAATCGTGGAAATGAACCAAAAAAACAGCCGCAATATTTGCAGCTGCTCGTCTTGGTGAGGATTCAAGTCGCAATCCCCACAGACTTGTTTTCATACTCTGCATTTCCCAGTGCTTTGACGATAAAATGCGCCACATCTGCGCGCGGAATGGTTTTCGATTTACCCGGAACGCCTTCTTCAGATTCACGGTACTGCCCGCTAAAGGAATCATTGGTCAAGCCCATCGGCCGGACGATCGTATAGGTCAGTCCAGCTTCTTGAATGGCATCGACAGCGGCGCGGTGATCGATGAGCACCTGCTTCAGCACGCCCATCATCAACTTTCCGCCAATGCCTGGGAGTTCATCGTTAATTCCTGCAGATGCCGTGTAAACGATGCGCTTGACGCCATGCTGTTGCATGCCAGCCACGATATTTTTCGCCATCGTTTGCAGATCCGCTGACTTTTTCATCCCTTGATTCGAGCCCAAACAGGATACGACCGCGTCATGGCCGGCAATCGCTGCGGCCACTTGTTCCACGTGGAACGCATCTCCTTGCACTACCGTTAACTTTTCACCGGTCACTTTCAATTTGTCCGGCGTACGTACAAACGCCGTCACTTCATAGCCTTGCTCCAATGCTTGCTTGACGACCGATTGGCCCACGCCGCCCGTCGCCCCGAATATGATGATTTTCATCACGCTTCACCTTGCTTTCTTATGAGTTGTCGAGCTGTCGAATCAACGAGATTCCACGCGGTCCGAAATGACTTTTACGGCTTTCACGAATTCCGCAACGAACGCTTCCCGGTCCACACTATGCAAAACATGGACATTCGGCTCCTCCCCCGTGCGGTTCGTGAAATCCACTACCGTCGCACCCGCCGTAATGCCTTCGAGTGAAGCCTCCACAAAGCAATCCTGTCCTTCAAACAAATCCGGCCGCAGTAAATACATGACTGCACAGACATCGTGGAAATGAAGCACCTGATCGTAATTCTCCTCATGAAAAGGCGTTCTCTTGATGACATCCAAATAATGGGTGACGAGGCCATACGCCTTCTCCGCAAATTCCGTGCCGATATCCAAAATGCTCTTAGCTTCTTCCAGCGTCACGAATGCTTTATGCGTCACATCCAAGCCGCTCATGACGACCGGCACGCCCGAGCGGAAGACGATTTCGACTGCGTGCGGGTCGACATAGGCATTGAATTCAGCGGACGGCGACATATTGCCGCCGACTGCCGCTCCACCCATCCACGAAATGCGTTCGATTTTCGGTTTCACTTCCGGATGCGCCAGCAATAAGGCCGCCACATTCGTCAAAGGGCCCGTTGCCACGATGGTCATTTTCTCCTCGCTCAAAAGCAAAGTTTCCCGCATCGCAGCAACGGCCGGCCGTTCGCTCACAGGCAAAGTCGGCGGTGGAAACTCAACATTCCCAAACCCGCTTTCTCCGTGGATTTCTTCTGCCATTTCGAGTTCGCGGAACATCGGCTTCTCCAAACCGCGCGCCACTTCCACTTCTGCCCCAATATAACTGAGAAACGTGCGTGCATTATAATTCGTCTTGTTCTGCGAAATATTGCCCGAGCACGTCGTCACCAAGCGCACATCCAACGCGTCATCATGCGCGAACGCCAACGTCAGCATCATCGCATCGTCAATTCCCGGGTCCGTATCGATCATCATCGGCAATCTGGCCATCCTTCAAAACCACCTTTTCTACTCTGTTGGTTTTAAGTTTACGCTAGTCAGGGCTTGGAGTGAAATGATAGCGAGTTTCTCTATGATTACTCAAGAATCAATCCATACAAAAAGCCGTCAAAGTCAGGGACCTTGATGGCTTGTTGGTTATATGTATTAATAAAATTCGATAATTACTTCGTTATATGCAGGAGTTTCAAGAAGTGCAGTTAAAATCTCTTCTGTGTTTTTGTCTGCTTCTTCCAGGAATCCTTGTTCGATTTTCTCTTTTTCAAGCTTTTCTTTTTCAAGGTTTATATCCTCTACAATTTTCTGAGAAGGATAGTCCGAGAATAACTCATCTTTGATATCTCTGATTTCCATATTTTCAGTATCAGCCACATTCTCAAGTATCTCTGCTTTCGGTACTCTAACGACCAATTGCTTTGTGCTCTCGTCGTATGAAGTTTCAATTTCCGAAGCTTTGGATCCCGCTTTTATATACCCATCGTATTCAATTAATCTGATTGCTTCTGCAAATTTAATATCCGACACCCCTGGCAAGGAAATGTTCTTATCGGTCTCACTGACTATGACATTGCTATACTCATACTCAAGTGATGCCAATTCCGCAATCTTTACGATCTGATCCTTCACCAAGGAGGCATCAGAACTGCTATTGGTAGTGACGCCAAATAAACTTGTTTGTGAAAATGCATATCCAGCCGCTGCCCCTATAATTAATACAAAGAATAAAATTCCAATCAATTTTTTCATCGTTTAGTTCCCCCACATATTTAATTCGCTACACTTTCTATGATAGACCTAAGAAGGATTTATTACACATACTGAAAAACAAGTTCGCCTTCTTCTGTGCCTGCTGGTGTAAACTCCAGCTTTTTAAGCAATTGGATGGAAGCCAAGTTTTCAGGAGATGTCCCGGCTTTAATTTTGACCCCAGGATATGCCTGTCGAATCCACTGAATCATGGCTCTAATCGTTTCATAAGCATAGCCTTGTCTTTTAAACATCGGGTTGATGGTATAGCCAATCCAACAAGCATCGGCTTCCTTTTTAATAAACACATCCCCCATTAGGGACTCGTCGGCTTTACGGATAATTGCTAATTGAGCACCTTTTTCCACAGATGGTTCTCTTATTAAAATTTCTTCATATTCTTCTCGGGCCAGACCTTTAAAATATTGAAATTCCATCCATTCAGGATTATTGCGGTATGTAATAAAAGCGTCCAAATCGCTTTCAATAAAAGGCCTGATGTAGCACCTTTTCGACTCAAAGACAGCTTGCATCCTATTGTCTCTCTTCATTTCATGCGCTCCTCCTCATGAACATGCATCTGTCACCCTAGTCGTATCTCTTGGATGCTTTTCCCGTCCAAGAACGCTTGGCCCATCTGTACGAGTGATGCTTCCTCCTGTATATATTCTAACAAGGCAGCGATGAGACCTTTTTCTTCGAATACTTCGAATGCCACGAACCCAAATTTCCTACAGTGATCCGAATGCTATATACTGATTACAAATTCTTTATGACTTTACTATGACGTTTGGAGGAGATCAGATGATGTTCGAAAACAAAGTAGTGGTTGTTAACGGTGGAACGGATGGAATTGGCAAGGAAGTGGTTCGTTTCTTTTGCAAAGAAGGAGCGACCGTTCATTTTACGGGAAGAGACCGCGACAAAGGCTCTCAGGTGGAGAAGGAATGCGAGGGTAAAGCTCATTTTTACCAAGTCCATAACGAAAACACAGACGAAATCGAAAGCTTTTTTAAAGCACTTGAAACTGATGGGCATACTATCGATATTCTCTTCAACAATGCCGGTGTTCTGTCTATCGGAATGGGACCCTTATCTCGCGTAAAACTGGATGACTGGAATCAGTTGATTGCCGTCAATCAAACGGCGATTTTCCTCTACATGAAATATGCTTTAGCTGTCATGGGCAAGCAAAAACACGGGGTCGTTATTAATAATGCGGCGATCCTTGGAAACGATAAGGTCAATCCGATGCTGCCAGCTTATAGCGGAACCAAAGCAGCCGTTGTCGCGATGACCCAAAGCACCGCACTGCGCTTTGCCAATCAAGGAATCCGCGTCAACTGCATCTCCCCTGGCCCAACAGAAACTGACCTGGCCATTAAAGCATATAGCGGAAAAGAGAATTATGATAAACAATCACAGGGACACCCGAGAGGAAGCTACGGGAAACCAAGTGAGATCGCAGAAGTCGTGCTATTTTTAGCTTCAGATAAAGCATCTTATGTAAACGGCGCGGAAATCGTTGTAGATGGTGGTTACTCGTTAAAATAAATAGATTGAGGAAACAAGATAGGGTTAGTTTAACCATTTACTGTAGAGCTTTATTTTGTTGTCGGGTGAAGTAAAGTTATTTTTTACAGTCTTTCACAAGTAGCGCTTGATTGATTCAATAAAGCAAAAAGGTTCATTCTTCTCATTAAGAGAAGAATGAACCTTTTCAGTAAATACTATAAATGAAAATACATCCGTCTCAGGCTTCTATGGAAGGAGAAAAAGGCAGGTGTTTTCTAAAATCTAATTGTAATATAGGTTCTCAGTTGGATATACCGGATCATTGGTGATGTCGATTCCAAGTTTCTTAAAGGTCTGTTCGTTTTCTCTATTCAATATAACCGTCGAATGTGCTTGGGTATCTTTTAAATGTGGCAATTGCTTATAAGCCAGCTCAGAAGTAGGATTGGTGACCGCACTGATTGCCAGTGCAATGAGCACTTCATTGGCGCTTAATGTCGGGACGCGGCTATTCAAGTCATCGGTTTTCAACCGTTGAATCGTTTGTAAAATCATCGGCGACAATAAATCAATTTCATCGGAAATATTGGTCAATTTCTTTAACCCATTCAGAATCGCGGCTGCCGAAGCATCCATCAAAGTGGTCGTTCGACCGGTGATCATCTCGCCATTCGGCAGTTCTATCGCAATTACGGCTTGTAAATTCGTGCTGTCAATTTGTGCTTGGACTTCTTTCGCATAATTACGCGCCGGCAATACAGGTGCCCGATCCTCTTTCTTTAAACCGGTCTCTTCTAGAATCACTTGCATGTGGCGTACACTGTCTTCATCGGCAAGCCCTTTTTTATAATCGTTCTCTACGACGAAACTGCGCCGAATGATTTCCTGCTTGGCAGCTTCCTGGACCACGCTATCATCCGTGATGCCCGATTTCAGGCGATTAACCCCCATATCAGTCGGTGAGCTGTAAACAGACTCTTTGCCGGTAATCCTTTCAATAATCCGTTTGATGACAGGAAATGTCTCAATATCACGATTGTAATTGACCGCTACTTTCTCATACGCTTCATAATGATAATTATCAATCATGTTTACGTCTTTTAAATCGACGGTAGCCGCTTCATAAGCGATGTTTACTGGGTGCTTTAACGGCAGGTTCCAAACTGGAAAAGTCTCAAACTTGGCATAGCCGGCTTCATTCCCCAGTTTATTCTCATGGTACATTTGGTTAAGGCAGGTGGCGAGCTTTCCGCTGCCCGGGCCAGGGGCCGTTACTACCACGATCGGCTTTGTCGTTTTAATATAAGGATTTGTCGCAAATCCTTCTTCCCCAAGGACCGCCTCCACGTTTGCCGGATAACCTTCGATTTCGCGGTGAATACAGACGCTAATTCCGCTTCTCTCAAGCTTTGTCATAAATACTTTGACTGTTGGCTGCCCCTGGTAACGGGTGATCAAAACACTGTTGACAGAAATGCCGTATGCCCGGTATTCATCGATTAAGCGCAGGACATCTTGGTCATAAGTGATGCCGTAATCTTCACGGACTTTGTTTCGTTCGATGTCTCCAGCGTAGACACAGATGATGATTTCCGCCTTTTCTTTCAGTGTATGCAATAGTTTGATTTTGGCATCTTCATCAAATCCAGGCAAGACACGCTTGGCATGTTTGTCGCCTATCAATTTTCCGCCAAATTCCAAGTAAAGTTTATCGTACTGCTGCACCCGCTCCAGGATGTAGGCTGATTGTTCTTGCAAATATTTCTCCGAATCAAATCCAATTTTTTTCATTAAGTTCAGTCCCACCTTTTATACTTCAAACTCTCTTAACTCTAGGGATAAAAACGCCTTAAGAGATACTCCTAAATAAAAATCCACTCTTTATGATTATAAACTTTTGAAAAAAAGTAAATCGGTCCAATTGCTTCATTGAGTGGCTTATCCTAAAAAGCGCAGTGGCCTCACCGAGGATACATTCAACTAAAATAACAGAACTCAAATCAATGTTAGCATATCCAAACGATAAAATTCCGCTTCTCTCGGATAGTTTCAATAACTGAATTAATTTGATTTATTGATATAAAGAACGCATGACAATTCAGTTTAATAACCGGATTGTCTTTAGCATTTGGACAAGGCATGTATAAGTTAGACTTTATTTAATAGGATACACCTCATTTACTTATGATAAGTCTCACCGTACTGTATATAAATGAGGTGTCGTTTCATCTTTATGTATTTAATAATCTACTCAAGTTAATCTCCAACTTAAGAAGGCTGCCTTTATTGATTCAGACCTCTCTAGCTGTATCAGAGGTGACCGAAAAGTGGGGCATATCCCAAGAAAATTTTGGATTAGCAAGATATTTTCGAGTTACCTGTATTAATCCGATTTATCTAGTTGCATTGAAATTTGATAGTAATAAAATTTAATCCGCCTCTAACTTACTACCAGTTAATAACGTTAATAATGATTTAGCATTTTCTAATAAATCATCATAGGTAATTACCTCGATTTTATCTCTAAAACTAAATTTCTTTCTAAGCTTCTCTTTGTTTCTAGTGTCAGAGTATTAGATCTTCCAATTACCACATAGCCTTTTGGTGAATACAATTCTTGAATTTTTCACGTGCATATGAGTTATTATGTTCAATCCACTCTAACCAGTCCATTATTTGTTGTTCTGCATGTACCAACGCACTGGCTGGATTGCCTTGTTTGGTATAAACATTTAAAGTACTAGCTTCAATTTCAACAACATCATAAAGTCCATTATATCTTTTCAAAACATAGTCAGCTTCGTATTCCGAACCAAACCTATGCTTATCTAATACCTCAATATATTCTGTTCCAAATAAAATTGGATAAGTCGTTAATATTTCTTGTAGTCTATTCTCATTTCTCGAGATATTATTTAATCCTACTGACAATTCATTAATTCCATCTTTTAAATTATTAATTACAAATTGAGCACTATCCAGTTTTTAGTTTTCCATTAATTTATTCTTATAATAATTTACTTCACCGAATGAATAAATTCTGGGTATTTTCGCTACTGTCAATTCACCTTTGTTTTCAAAATCTGGAACCAAAGTATCTGCAAGTTTGTATTTTTACTTCATTATTTTCATCTATTAACTCGAAACCATGTTCATATAACTGGTTATAATAGCCGCTAAGGCTCTTCCAATTTATCGTGATTTAGGAAAACAGGTATATTGTAAATAACTGACATAGCCAATTCATGAAGTATTGTTTGTCTAATTCATCTTACGACGCTTCAACAGATGTTTGCAATAATGCTACCATCTCAAGACTGTTATAGGAGCTATTAAATGTATAACAAATAATGTGAAGTAGCGGTTTGTCATCTTGATCTACGTCAAAATCATTTCTTTAACAATCTTGTAAAACTCAGAATCCTTTTCATATTTCTCTATATTTATTTCAACGTCTTTTTGTAGATGAATACCTTTCATATTCTTCGTCAGTGTTCTCGCCATTCATTGTAATAAAAGTACGTAATAAAGTGGATTTCTTATACAAATCTAACCTATTCATGCATTTCCCTTTAAAATAAATACCTCTTTCATCGTTTCAAATTCATGGATAGAATTAAGAGATTATATAAGACTCATCGCACTATAACTAAAAGTTCTCTAGTCTTCTCATATTAAATAAACACGAATTTACTATTTTTGTTAAAAATTTAGAACTAAGCTGCTTTAAATACTGCTTAATTAAGTGCCGCAATCGATATTTAAATATTTCATCTGGATGATTATCAATTTCTTCATTAAAATATTCAATTGCATCTCTTATAATAGTATCTTCTTCCTATAACCTATTGCTGCAATACACTGAAATATTTCATGGCAATAAGACCAGTGAGAATGTGTTATTTCACCTAGCGGTAAAGGCAAAACCATTTATTATTTTTCATTTCTGTTATTACACTTTCTTTCTTAAACTATTGTCATTTTTAATTTATAAAAGAATATTTTAAATTCATTTACTTTGTCTGTATCAGTATCGGTAAAATTTTGTTTTCTTGTATTTTCGGCCATTATTTTAGGAGATGATTTCTGTAATTACTTTTGTTCTGGTTTGTAGCTTTAATATAACTTCATTTATAAAACTAGACTCTCCTTAGTAAATTTTCAAATGAATATCATCATAATTTATACTGAAATCCTTATTCTTATTCATCCAGTCAACTACTTGTCAACACTATATTTAAAATTCAAATTTGTTTTTCGGCTATACTAGCTAATTCGTCCAACCTTTGTAAGAAACTTTTATAGATATATCGTGATCCAAATCTTTAATGAATATCGAAAATGGTTAACCTCATTTATAATCTGTTCGTCCGACATGAATAAAGGAATTGTTGACTCTACATATGTATCCACTTGTTTAACTATTTCCTAAATTGGGCTTTAGAAAATCACCTGTTAAGAACCATTCGAAAATAATTGGTATGAGGTTTGCATCATACTATTATTTAAATTTCTTTAATATAATGCCATATAATCCGGAAAGTTTTCTTTAGAATTGTATGTATCAAAAATATGCTAGTATTTTCTTCATCTTTTCCGGCAATAGTACCATTTTACATTTATGATCTACTACAAATAAAACTACAGAAAACAAATTTTATAAATATCTTCTTTATTAAATTTTGCGTTAAACATATCTTCAGGTATTTCATGAATTACTTTTTATAAATAAATCGCTTTTCTAAAGTGCGTAAATTTTTAAATTCATTCTCTTGATAGATTCCTTTAATTATTGGCCAAGTATTGTTACCCATTATTTTTCAGGGCATCTTTTGAATAAGTTAATTTTATAAATACGATCAATAGATTTTTCAGCGTATTCTTCGAATGTTATTTTTCCTGATTTGAAAAGTTGTCGGACGAAGCTACTAAAATTATTTTAATTCCTTATTTTTGTAATAGAATCTATAAAACCAAATACTTCTTTGATGTCGAAATCATCATTTTTCTTTCTAAGTCATCAATAATTGTTATGTTGGATTTAATTTTCAATTGTTTTGGATACTTATAAATATATCGGAGATTAAGGGTATTGAAATATTGAACCCAAAGTGAGAAATATTAATATTCTTCATACTATTTAATACCTTTTAAATTTAGCTTCGTGTTTAGACAATAATAGATAATATAATTCTTGGTAGAAAGCATCAATATTTCTTTGCCAAACAATGAAATATAGTAAAAGTTTTCTTTATCTTTATAGAATCCATTGTGTATTGTTTTCCCAATACCCACGTTCCATCAAATAATATTCTTCGATAGGGCAAATCATCAAGTTTGTCTATGACATCCATAATTTTGGCAGCTTCCATTAGTAACACCTTCTTCATTAGAATTTAATTTCGAGAAAATAAAAACAAAGTGATTGTTGGAAGTGGAAGTAAAGGCAATCGAGGATTGATGATTCACAGCAAAACTTTTCTATCTTCAAAATATTAAATGTTCATTAGATTATAACCATGCAAATGCTCACCTAAAATCTACTTTCAGTAATATCATATTATTTTCCTCTAAATAACCTCATTTACTTATGATACGGTTCACCCTTCATAATCCGAAAACCACGATAAACCTGCTCCAGCAAGATCAACTTCATCAATTGATGCGGGAATGTCATCTTCGAGAACGATAATTTCTCATCCGCGCTTCAAGACTTCATCATGCAACCCAAGAGAGCCCCTGATGACGAAGACAACTTTGCTGCGGCCGTAAGTCATAAGTGATTCCATGTCTTTGGCGAGCTGCTCGGAGGTTCATCTTGCCGTCGATCGCGAGGGCGATGACGTAGGCGTCTGTGGGATTTTAGCGAGTATGCGCTCGCCTTCTTCTTTGACGATTTCCATATCCGCTTCGCTCAATTGCTCCGGCGCTTTTCGTCCACGACTTCCACTTCCATAATTTTGCATAAGCCCCTAAGCGTTTTGCATATTCTGCAATGCCCGCTTTCAAGTATTTCTTCAGTTTTCCGACGGTCACAATGGAAATGTTCACAACTTATCCCCTTTACACGAAATTTACAAACAAGTTGCCCACAGAGTTTATGCACATATCCACAGGCCATTCTACATCTTGTAGAATTTTATTTATCCGCCACAAGATACAATGCCTGTTCTTCACAGTAGTTGCACTTTGTGGATAACTTTTTACTATCTGATAATTCAGTCAGTATGGGATAGCTTTCCGTTTTGGCAACAAATTCGTCAAGCCCTTGTCCCACATGCGTTTGGCAGCAATATAGCTCCATTTTTACGCCTCCTTTCGATTTCCGAATATTCAACACAGTTATACACATTTCGTTCCCTTTTATCCACAATCCATTTTAACAGATATAAAACACTACGGATAGCGAAGCTTTTAGCACCTGTGGATTGTTAACAATCGATTTTTAACAAAAAAGTTATCCACATGCCATTTTCCCGAACAATTGCCCCATTTCAGCTAAAAATTCGTGCTACGAAGTGTATAATATTCAGCTGATTTTTATTTCTTCCTTTCATTTTCGGAAATGAAAAAAAACAGTTCCAATCGGTGCATAAAACACCATTTGGAACTGTTGCGATATTATTGTGTGGAATTGTCGGTAAGTTCAAGTTCGAATTCGAGCAATTCGCCGTTTCGGTATGCTTTTACTTGCAGCATATCTCCGATTTGTTTTTCGTTGTAAAGATGCTGACGCAACTCGATAATATCGCCAATTTCTTCACCATCCAGCTCGACGATAACATCGTATTGGCGCATGCCCGCTTCATCCGCCGCAGAAGACGGAACCACTGAACTGACGACGACGCCCGCTGTAATGTCATCCGTCAAATTCAATGTATCTTCACGGTATGTGCTCGGCACTTGCGCCAAATCAATCAGCGTGATGCCCATCGCCGGACGCACCATTTCACCCGTTGCTTCGAGTTGATTGATGACCGGCAGTGCCGAGTTGATCGGAATCGAGAAGCCGATGCCTTCGACTTGCGAAGTGGCGATTTTCATCGAATTAATGCCAATCAATTGGCCCGCCAAATTGACGAGTGCGCCGCCGCTGTTACCAGGGTTGATCGCCGCATCTGTCTGCAAAACTTCCGCTTGCCAGTCTTCTGTGCCGTCACCATCCAAGTCGACCGGAACGGCCCGGTCAGTCCCTGATACGACGCCGCTCGTCACAGAACCGGAAAATTCAAGGCCAAGCGGATTGCCGATCGCAATGACCGCTTCTCCGCGCTTCAATGCATCCGAATCGCCCAGCTCCACAACGCCTTGCACTTTGTCATTGCTCATTTCAAGGACAGCCAGATCAGTCCAAATATCGCTGCCGACTACTTGGGCATCGACTTTCGTCCCGTCGGCCAATGTCACTTCGATGCCACTCGCGCCGTCAACGACGTGATGGTTCGTCACGACATACGCGGTATCGCCTTCACTTTTATAAATGACGCCAGAACCCGTGCCGACTGCCTGTTCCTGGCTTTGCGAGAAGAAATCCCCGCCTGTCTGGAGATTCGACACGCCAACTACCGCATCCGACGCCTCATCGACGGCCTTCGTCACATCGGTCGTGATATCAAGCGACGCGCCTTGCTGCTCACGGTTTTGCTGCTGGATCTGGGTGCCGGAATCAGTTGACTCGGTCCCTGGCAATAAGCCCGGTGCTTGCGAAAACAATAGCCACATCAATAGCGCCCCGACCAGCACGCCGAACACCCCTGCAAAGAAACTGCCTGCATGGCTCGGCTTCGGCTGCCTGCCATTCGGCGTTTGATTGTAATAACCCATAGCCTCCATCCTCTCTTATGCCTCTCTTTTTATCATAAGATGTACCCGCTAAAATGCAAGCAATCCTACCTGTACAAGCCCATCAGGAAGTCATCACTCAACTTACTTTGTACACTTTTTAACTGGATGATTGGTCGCAACGCAGTTAGGTGATGCACTCCAGCAACTGTTGCTGCGCTATCTATATTCATTCCACTCTAGCTGATGGGAGTGAAAGTGGCGACTCCGGGAGGATCAGCGAGACATTTGAGACCCTGGACTGAGCGCAGCGAAGGAAGCGGCTCAATGCGAGCCCTCCGGAAAGCGTCCACTTTCACGGACATCAGCGGTTCAAAAAATCTAAAAAAACTGTCCCAGTAGCCATTTTCATGACTTCCAGAACAGTCTCTCTCTACATCTATTCACACCACAACCAAAGGCGTCGCTTCAGTCGGCGAGGTATCAAACAAATCGACATAATCGCCGACGAAGATGCCTTTCGTCTGCAAGGTCTGCTCGACGCTCATGCGCGCGAGGTCTTTCATGTTATTGTCTTTACTCAAATGCGACAAGTAGATGCGCGTCGGCTTCTCCGCGAGCACTTCCGACATCGCCACCGCCGCATCTTCATTCGACACGTGCCCGACGTCGCTCAGGATGCGTCGTTTGACCGACCATGGGTAGCGCCCCATCTGCAGCATGCCGATGTCGTGGTTGCTCTCAAACACATAAGCATCGGACGCGCCGATGATGCCTTTCATGCGGTCGCTGACATAGCCCGTATCGGTGATCAGCGCAAGCTTCCTGCCGTTCTCGTGGAACACATAGAACATCGGGTCCGCCGCGTCATGCGACACGCCGAACGACTCGATGTCGAGGCCGCCAAACGATTTCGTCGTCTCCATATCAAAATGGAAGCGCTGCTCGACCGGAATCTCGCCGACCAGCCCGTCCATCGCCGTCCACGTTTTGGCGTTGGCGTAAATCGGCACTTTATGCCGGCGCGCGGCGATGCCGAGCCCTTTAATGTGATCGCTATGCTCATGGGTGACAAGAATGCCGTCGAGCTTGCCCATATCGCGGCCGATGGAGGCGAATAACGACTCCAATTTCTTGCCGCTAAGCCCTGCGTCCACTAAAAACGCATGCTCGTCGTTTTCTATATAGATGGCATTGCCAGTCGAACCGCTGGCCAATACACTAAAGCGCATAGTTAAAATCTCCTTACTCTGCTGTTTCCTCTTTCTGTTTGTTCAGCTCAATGACACCGTCCTTGATGGCATTGACGAAATGATCCGTTTCCTCGCCTTCGGAATCCTTCACGCGGATGCGCCAAGTTGGGACGAACATTTGCCGGTTCTCCGATACTTGAACATGTGTCGAATAGCCAAGTTCAGCTTCGGTGATGCGGCTGTTTGTCTCCAATAAGCTCTTCTGGTAAAGGGTATGGATTGCCTGAAGTGGTGAAATCAATTTCTTTTGTTCTTCATTTTCGATGATGTTGTCGAATAAGGTCTGCTCAAAACCGATAACGGCGTCATTCTCATCCCAGAACACGGTCAATTGGCCGCCCTTGCTATAAAACAACGGGACACCCGCCATCTGCTGGAAAAACACCGCGTGGTTCTGATCTTCATCGATTTGCCAAAAGCTGTATTCCGAGCTTTCCGGTACTTCCTCTTCAATGAAAGCTGCCAATGCGTCTGCTTTGTCGCCCTCCAAGTCAATCGGTTCATCGTAAGTTACTTGCAGCATCCGGTCTTCCAGGACGTTGACGATGCCATCAATATCCAATTCGGTGCCAGCAAAAGATTTCGATTCACCGCGTACGTATGGCTTGTCTTCTGAGACTTCCGGCAAAGCGGAATAAGTGATATTATCACCGCGTAATTTCTCATCGATGGTCGATTCCGGAAGCAATTCAATTCGTTCTGCTTCCGTATAGCGGTCGATATACAACGAATACAAGAAGACATTTAGAATCGAAAAGACAACTATGAAAATGGTTTTTGTTTTACTCCAATCCAAGCTTCACGCCTCCTACTGATTCGTCAGATAGCCGTGTCCATTTGCCATTTGCTTTATAATACCAAGCGGGTTGAAAGGTGATCAAAGGCTCTGATTCAGTCAGTTCGTAGCCGATCGTTACCGCTTCAATTGTCGATAGGTCCATTTCAAGTCGGGCCAAAGCATCCAATACCGCTTCGCCAGACGCCATTTCAATTGTGCGGGTTTCTGCGACCGAATCAAGCAAGTAAGTCGGGCGGCTATAGCGGAATGCCTGCTCAATGCCGTTGTCTATACCCCATTCAACATCTAAACTTACAGCTGTCATATTGCTGAAAACCGGGGAACCTTCGAAAAACAGCTGATAGCTGATCTGCTGATTGACCGATTTCATGCCAAAATACACGTATTGATCGGTCCATCCTCCATGCTCATTAACAAAGTTGATGGAGTTGAACACGAGATCGGACGGAATCGCCGGGTCAGAGGTTTCGGCTTTAGGCTGCACGTAATTGATGCTTTTCTGGCTATCCAATTCACGCATGATCGCACCCGAATCATCGGTGAACTCCTCACTTTGCAGATCCCCTGCAAATTCTGCAGACGGGCTGTCCATAATGGCATCCGCAAAGATGGCCGCCGAGGTTTCTTCCAATAGGTAGTCAAAGCCAGTCTTCTCTATCGGATCTTCCGGCACATAAACCGGCAAATTGCCGATGCGCGGATCCGTGATATAGCGATCATATTCTTCCGACTGTTGCACATAATCGCCGCGGAATTTTACCAACTCTGTTTCCGATACTTGTGCCTCGTATACACGGCCCGAGCCGGTGTTGATAAAATAAATGACGGAATCGGGATCTTCCTCTGTTCCCCATTCGACAACAACGCGGTTGAAGGTCGATTCCGGTAGATTATTATCGGTAATGTCCATAATGGCATCGAACACAGGGAACGGCACAGCACCTGGATAATACAGCACGGTGCGCCCTGGATTTTGTAAATATTGCTTCAGTACTTCTGTCCCTGCTTCTTCTTCAAATATCTGGACATCGGAAATTTGCCATTGCTGGATTGTTTCCAGCATCTCTTCGATTTCAGTCTGGGAAAAAGTGCCGGTCACTTTATCTTCGTGATGATACAGCACTTTCACCGGCCGGACGACTTCGTCTGCACTGCGCTTATCGCCGATTGCCACGTCCACTTGTGTAGGCGTTTCAATCTCTTCAAGCGACGGGGTGAAGGTCCAGATTGTGAAGGTCAGTGCTAAGCTGAGAAAAATCAGGATGAACAGGGCAATGGATTTTACATGCTCCAAATACTTCAATCCCATTCACCTCCATCATCAATTTCATATGGCAAGGTGAAGTAAATCGAAGTCCCTTTGCCGTACTTGCTTTGTGCCCAGATTCTGCCGCCATGGGCATTGATCATTTCCTTCGAAATCGCAAGGCCCAGTCCCGTTCCGCCCATTGCACGCGAACGCGCACGGTCGACACGGTAGAAACGGTCGAAAATCCGCTCGACGTTTTCTTTCGGGATGCCCATTCCTTCGTCGCTGATAGAGACGAGCAATTCGCCTTCTTTCTCACGGACGGAAAAGCGCACTTTACCGCCTTCCGGTGAGTATTTCAAGGCATTAGAAATGATGTTATCGATGACTTGCGTCAATTTATCGGTATCGATTTCCACAAAATACTGCGATTTTGGCACTTTACGCTCAAATGACACGTTTTGTGATTTCGACATCTCGAAACGGTCAATGATTCGATTGAAGAACACGCCGAATTCGACCATTTCGCGGCTCAAATCCGCTTCGCTCGAATCCATCTTCGACAGTTTCAGCAAATCGTTGACGAGGCGGATCATCCGCTCGGTCTCGGTCTGCGTCACATTAAGGAAATTCGGTGCAAGATCCGGATCTTGCCACGCCCCATCAGCGAGCGCCTCCAAATAACTGCGCATCGTCGTGAGCGGTGTCCGCAATTCATGCGATACGTTCGCCACAAACTCGCGGCGTTCCATATCGATCTTCTCCTGCTCTGTATTATCGTGCAGAACGGCAATCAAGCCGTTGACAAAACCGGTCTCTTTTTGGATGACCGAGAAAGTCGTGCGCAACAGCGTCGCTTGATCCTGCGAACTGATATCCAGCGTGATTGCATCGCGCATATCGATTAAATCTTCAAATGTATAGGATTCATCAAGACCAAGCACTGTCGTGACCGGCCGGTTGATGACTGTTTCACGTGAAACATTCAATAATTGCAAAGCCGGTTCGTTGATCAAGATGATGCGCCCTCTGCGATCGGTCGAAAGAACACCGTCCGTCATATTGGCAAGCACCGAGGCGAGCTTTCGCCGCTCACTTTCCGTTGACTGCTGGGATTCCTGTAGCCGATTCGTCAAATGGTTGAATGCACGGGCAAGTTGGCCGATTTCATCTTCACTATAGACGCGGACTTTGCGCGAGAAATTGCCTTTTGCCATCGCTTGCGCTTGCTTGCGCATATCAGCGATCGGCCTTGAGATCGTCTGGGCGACCAACACCCCAAGCACAGCCGTTATCACCAATGCAATGGCTGTACCTCCTGCCAAAATCGAGTTGATGGTATCCATTTGGTCATAGACGTTCTCAACTTCCGCTTTGACATAGAGCGTACCGAGCATTTCGCCCCCTACCGCTGTAATCGGCAAAGTCCTGACCCATACCCGTTCTTCCCGGTTGTCGTCTATATACGTCTGTTCTAATAAGGTCTCGCCAATAATGGAACGGCGAATTTGGTCATCTGTCGAACGCTGGCCGACGAGCGATTGATTCTCACCCGTGGAAGTTCCCAAAATACGGTAGCGATTATCGACCACGCGGATTTCATCAATATCACCCGAATCAAAATTCGTAAGGACCGACCGCAGGCTCTGCTCGATGGTCAAGTCTTCATCTGTCCGATTGCGGATCATTTCTTCGCGCACGCTGAATTCGATGATTTCCATCCGGTCTCTAATGGAATCCTCGAAGTTCCCTCGCAATGTTCCTTCAAGCTGCTCGGAAAAATAAAGGCCGATGATCTGCATCGCCAAGAGAATAAGCAAAATATAAATCAACACAAATTTCACATGGATCGACTTAAAAAAACTGGTTTTCAGCATTCAGCCTACTCCTGTTCAGGGTTCCGCAGGTAGTAGCCGACGCCGCGACGCGTCACGATCCACGCTGGGTGACTCGGATTGTCTTCAATTTTTTCACGCAAACGGCGAATCGTGACGTCCACTGTCCGCACGTCGCCGAAATAATCATAGCCCCATACCGTCTGCAGCAAATGCTCACGCGTCATTACTTGCCCGATATGCTTCGCCAAATAATGCAATAGCTCGAATTCACGATGTGTCAATTCGATCGTCTCTTCACGCTTCAACACCAAATATGCATCCGGCTGGATCGTCAACGACCCTACCTGGATATCGTTCGAGCCTACGCCTTCCTCTTCTGCCGGCACGACGTTCTGGCGCCGCAGATTCGCTTTGACACGTGCAATCAATTCACGCGTCGAGAATGGCTTCGTCACATAATCATCCGCTCCGAGCTCAAGCCCTAGCACTTTGTCGATCTCTGAGTCCTTCGCCGTCAGCATAATGATCGGAAAATCGAATTTCTTGCGCACTTCGCGGCATACTTCCATGCCGTCGCGGTTTGGCAGCATGATGTCGAGCAGCATCAAGTCCGGCTGAATTTCTTCCGCCACTTTGATCGCCTCGTCGCCGTCATAAGCCACGACCACATTAAAGCCTTCTTTTTTCAAATTAAATTGCAAAATATCCGCAATGGGCTTCTCATCATCCACAACTAATATTGTTTTATTCATCTATCTTCTCCCCCTCTGATTCCCATTTGTTTCACCTGTACACAGCCGTTTTGACATTCTTTGCTATCCTTTACTTTACCATTATTTCAAGCATTTCGCACCTTTGGATGGTCACAGCGGGGCTCAGCGGCGTGAGGGTTCTAGAGTCGTAAACGCCTGATAAGGGTTTGCTTGTAGAAACTGTTTTTGCATTCTATTTGTGCTTCAGCTTAGTAGTCGCCGCCCTGCTTTGGGTTGGCCTCTCTCCATGAGCCAAGAAGAACACTTGTCTTACGGCTTCGGCTCACCCCTTTACGCTATGCGGCTGAGAGATTTCGTTGATTCAGGTGCGTTTAAATAGATCTGTTTCTGTACGAGTTGCCGGCTAGTGGAGGAATCGCTTCCCAAGATGCAGCATCTGACAAATAGGTGCTTGAACCGAATATCTTGCTGGAAGATGAGGATTGAAAATCGCATTCTCTTTGATCCAAATGATACGAGCTACAAACCATGACGTATTTCCTCATTTCCCATCGAGTGGACAGAAGAAGTTTTCTTCCCATTTAAAACTAGAGACGGAGTGGAAGGGGGCTGACGCCTGTGGGACCATGCGGGCTGGCGAGACAAACGTGGCGCGCCCTTTGCGGCACGTTGGCTCAACACCCGCCCCACGGCAAGCAGCCCCCTGCAACGCAGTCGAAAAGCGGAAGCTTTTCTAATCACCCATTTCAAACTATCCCACAAGCTATCTATACTGAAATACGCAAAAAAAAAAGCTCCCAGCACGCTGGCAGCTTTTCAATCGTTTATTTCTTCACATAATCCAAAGGGTCGCGGTCTTGGCCTTCGTAGGAAAGCTCGAAATGCAGGTGGATGCCTGTAGAGCGTCCTGTCGTGCCCATGTCGCCGAGTTTCGTATGCGGGGATACTTTATCGCCCACCTTGACGTCAATCGATGACAGGTGCGCATAGATCGTCTCATAGCCGTTCTTATGGTCGACGACGACGCGGTTGCCGAATGTGCCGGCTTTACCTGCTTTTGTCACCGTCCCATGGTCTGCGGAGACGATATCGAGCGTATCGGGCCGCGCGATGTCGATGCCTTTATGGGCACGGCCCCAGCGCTGGCCTTTCTTGCTTGAAACGTAGCCGCCATCTGCCGGCCACGTGAATTCGCCTGTGCCGATGCCCGGCAATTCTTTCTCGCCTTCAAGGACAATTTTGTCGACCGGCTCTTTCAGGATTTTCTCGCGTGTTTCGGAACGGCCGACGCGTTCGCCGTTGACTTCGCGTACAGCGTAGCTCACGGCTTTTTCGCCGCGCTTGCCTTTTTGGCCGACTTCCGTTTCGCCGATATAGACATCTTTGCTGTCTTTTTCGACCGTTTCGTATGGCATTTTCTTCAAAGCTTTTTCGGCTTTATTGACGAGCACGTCCACGCCGAGCTCATCTGTTACGTGTTCTGCAGCTTGTTTCGGCTCCATCACTTGTTTTGGGTCAATCTGCTTCGACAAGCCATTGATCGGTTCCGAAAAGGAAATATCGGTGATGCGCGATTCGCCCGCTTTTAGCTCAGGCAGTTCGTTTTCATCTTGCTGCTCTTCGAATTGCTCGAGCTCTTCTTCTGTTAAGGCGCTTTGTTTCATGAGCTGGACGGTCTCTTCATAAGCTTTCCGGTCTTTCACATAGACCGCCGCTTCACCGTCGACTTGCAGGGCGAAGGCTTCCGCTTTAACCTTTAATTGCTCGTCCAGCTGGCTGATGACCGCCTCGTCGTCCGTCGAGCTGGATGCCACGGCTTGTTCGGTTAAAATGTTCAGCTTGTCACTCGGCGCGAGGCGCAGGTTGTCGTATTCGCTTGAGGCCGTTTCCAGTTTTTCATCAATTAATTCGTCGATCGGCGCGTCGTCTGATACGGCTCCGAGGTAACTGGTGTTGTGATATATATGATAAACCGGCTCCAGGTTTTGCGGCTCATTCGGTTCGGCAAAAATCGTGTTGGCGCCGAATGCACTGGCAGCTAAAACGAGGGCGGTTCCGATTTTCCATTTGCGCAGTTTCAACTTATCTTCGTTCTGGTGTTTCGCGTTCATGTTGCGGGTCTGGCTCCTTTCGTTCTCCCATCGCGGGGTCTTCCGTTTTTTTAACTTCCCCACTCTACCACATCCGTTTTCAAAGGCTCACCCGATAAACTCATTGTTACAGAAGTGTTATTTACCATACAGTATTATCCAGTTATTGTCATGATTTTCTTTAATTCTGCAAATAGAGGTAAAAAACTTATGATTTCCGTCCTTATTTTCCATTTGGCAGCTATTTCCTGTGACCTTGTTGTCATAAACAACATATAAGCACGCGAGACGGCTTTTTCATTTATGGCGAATTTGTAACAAACGCAAAAAAAGCCACTGCCCTCTTAATTAGAGGCAGTGGCTTGTGGGTATTCGCTTAACGCCAAACGCTTTTGACGATGTTTGTCTGGTTGCGGTCCGGCCCGACAGAGAAAATCGAGATTTGGACATCGGTCAATTGCGAGATGCGCTCCAAGTAATGGCGCGCGTTTTCCGGCAATTCATCCAATGATTTGCACGATGTTACGTCTTCAGACCAGCCTGGCATTTCTTCGTAGACCGGTTCGCAGTCTGCGAGCATGCGCAAGTTCGCCGGGTATTCCGTGATCAATTCGCCTTTGTAACGGTAAGCTGTACAGATTTTCACCGTATCAAGCCCCGTCAAGACGTCGATCGAGTTGACAGTCAAATCCGTCAATCCGCTGACGCGGCGTGCGTGGCGGACGACGACGCTGTCGAACCAGCCGATGCGGCGCGGACGGCCTGTCGTTGTGCCGAATTCCTTGCCGACTGTGCGGATCTTATCGCCGATGTCATCGAATAATTCCGTTGGGAACGGGCCATCGCCGACGCGTGATGTGTAGGCTTTGCAGACGCCGATGACGTGGGAAATATTCGTCGGGCCTACTCCTGCGCCAATCGTTACCCCGCCCGCTACCGGGTTGGATGACGTGACGAACGGATAGGTGCCTTGGTCGATATCGAGCATGACGCCTTGTGCGCCTTCGAACAATACGCGGCGGCCGGCATCAAATGCATCGTTCAGCACTTTCGATGTGTCGGTCACATATTGTGCGATTTCCTGTCCGTATTGATAATACTCTTCCATGATCTCTTCGACCGTGAAGCCGTCTGTTTCATAGAATTTCTCGAACATGCGGTTTTTCTCTTTCAAGTTCATGCGCAATTTCTCTTCGAACACGACGTGGTCCAGCAAATCTGCGATGCGGATCCCGACACGTGCCGCTTTGTCCATATACGCAGGCCCGATGCCTTTTCCGGTCGTACCGATCTTGTTGGCGCCGCGGCGCGCTTCTTCCACTTCATCTTGCTTGATGTGGTAAGGCAAAATGACGTGTGCGCGGTTTGAAATGCGCAAGTTCTCCGTCGTCACCCCGCGGTCGTGAAGGCCTTTCAGCTCTTGCACAAGCGCTTTCGGGTCAACGACCATGCCGTTGCCGATGACCGATGTTTTATCTTTATAAAAAATCCCCGATGGAATCAAATGCAATTTATACGTTTCGCCGCCAAAAATGATTGTGTGGCCGGCGTTATTGCCGCCTTGGTAACGCGCGATTACTTCTGCGTGTTCCGACAGAAAATCCGTGATTTTCCCTTTTCCTTCGTCTCCCCATTGCGTTCCTACTACTACGACTGATGTCATCGTCCGCACCTCCGTTAGGCTTGTCGCCCTGTTTCAAACAGTCTTTATTGTACCAATAGAGCGCCGCGGCGTCAATATGAAATCAAAGAAAACACGAACATCGAAATGCATGTCTGCATTTAATGTTCGTGTTTAATAGTTGTGCTAGAAATCGCCGCCGCCTTCTTGGTCAGCCCAATCGATGGTGACGAACTTATTGTATTCCTTCACAAACGCCAGCTTAACGGTGCCGGTCGGGCCGTTCCGCTGCTTGGCGATAATGATTTCAATCATGTTCTGATCTTCGGTTTCTTTATCGTAATAATCTTCGCGGTATAAAAACGATACGATATCGGCATCTTGCTCAATCGATCCGGATTCACGCAAATCGGACATCATCGGCCGTTTGTCTTGCCGCTGCTCAACCCCACGGGATAGCTGCGACAAGGCGATGACCGGGACTTCGAGTTCACGCGCCAGCCCTTTCAAAGAACGGGAAATATCGGATACTTCCTGCTGGCGGTTTTCGCCGGCTTTGCCGGGTCCTTGGATCAGCTGCAAATAATCGATCATGATCATGCCGAGGCCGTATTCCTGTTTCAAACGGCGGCATTTCGCGCGGATATCGTTGACGCGGATACCCGGCGTATCGTCGATGAAAATGCCGGCATTCGATAAACTGCCCATGGCCATCGTCAGCTTGCGCCAGTCTTCATTCTGCAACGCACCGGTCCGCATGACTTGGGCATCGATATTGCCTTCCGCGCAGAGCATCCGCATGACGAGCTGCTCTGCCCCCATCTCCAAACTGAAGATCGCGACATTCTCTTCGGTTTTCGTCGCGACGTTTTGCGCGACGTTGAGCGCGAAGGCCGTCTTACCGACGGACGGGCGGGCAGCAACGATGATCAAATCGTTGCGCTGAAAGCCCGCTGTTACTTTGTCCAAATCGCGGAAACCGGTCGGGATGCCGGTGACATCGCCTTTACGCGTATGCAATAGCTCGATATTGTCGTAAGTTTTCACCAATACATCTTTAATATGGATAAAGTCGCCCGCATTTTTGCGGCTCGACACTTCCATCATTTTCTTCTCCGCTTCGGCAAGCAAAGCCTCCACTTCGTCTTCACGCGTAAAGCCGTCTTCGACGATTGTGGTGGCCACTCGGATGAGGCGGCGCAATAAAGCTTTCTCTTCCACGATATGGGCGTAATGCCCAACGTTTGCGGCTGTCGGCACCGCATTGGCGATCTCGGTCAAATACGATAGGCCGCCGACATCTTCCAGCTCTTTCTTGACCGATAGCTCTTCTGTCACCGTGACCAAGTCCACCGCTTTGCCGCGGTCCGTCAAATCGATCATCGTTTGGAAAATCTTCTGATGGGCGACGCGGTAGAAATCCTCCGGCATAACGATTTCCGCTACGGAAACAAGTGCCTGTGGCTCCAGGAAAATGGCCCCGATGACGGATTGCTCGGCTTCCTGGTTATGCGGCGGGACGCGGTCGATCGATTCGTTCATATCTATTCCCCTTACGCTTCTTCAGTAACGTGCACACGCAATGTCGCGGTTACATCGTGATGCAATTTCACCGGCACATTCGTATAGCCGAGCGCGCGGATTGCGTCGTCGAGCTCCATTTTACGCTTGTCGATTTTATGGCCATGGGTCTTTTCAAGTTCTTTCGCTATTTGCTTGGTCGTGATCGAGCCGAACAAGCGCCCGTCATCACCGGATTTCGCTGTCAGTTCAATCGTTAAAGCTTCAAGTTTTTCTTTCAGCTCTTTCGCTTCATTCAATTCCTGCTCGACTTCCTTTTCCTGTTTCTTCTGCTGGCCGGCGAGTTTGCTCATCGCCGCCTGGTCAGCTTCTACAGCCAGATTGTTCTTCAACAGGAAGTTGTTCGCGTAGCCGTCCGCCACGTTTTTGATGTCGCCTTTTTTACCTACGTTTTTTACGTCTTTCAAGAAAATCACTTTCATTCTTCAGATCCTCCTCCATCATTTTCCGTTAATACGGCCTTTAATTGCCCGACCGCTTCTTCAAGGCTTGCATCCGGCATTTGCGTGGCCGCGTTCGTTAAATGGCCGCCGCCGCCGAGATTTTCCATAATGACCTGCACATTGACTTCACCGAGCGAGCGTGCGCTGATGCCCACGCCGCCTTCTGTCCGTTCTGCGATGACGAATGACGCGTTGACGTCTTTCATCGTCAGTAGGATATCCGCCGTCTGGGCGATCAGCACGGGGCTGTAGATGCGCCCCGGCTCGCCTTTTGCGATGGCGATGCCGTCGCCGACAAATTCCACGCTCTGGACGATTTTCGCCCGCTCGATATACGTCTCGAGGTCTTCTTTCAATAATCGCTGCACAAGCACCGTATCGGCACCGTTCGAGCGCAGATAAGAGGCCGCTTCAAAGGTCCGGGCGCCGGTGCGCAGCGTAAAGCTTTTCGTGTCGACGATGATCCCGGCGAGCATCGCTGTCGCTTCGAGCATCGTCAATTTTTCGTGTTTCGGCTGGTATTCGATCAATTCGGTCACGAGCTCCGCCGTAGACGATGCGTACGGCTCCATATAGACGAGCATCGTATTGGTGATGAATTCCTCGCCTCTTCTGTGATGGTCGATCAAGACGACGCGCTCCATGCGCTGAAGCAGGCGTTCATCGATGACCATCGACGGTTTGTGCGTATCGACCACGACCAGCAAGGAATGCTCGGTCATTTCCGATAATGCCTCTTCCGGGGTAATGAAACGCTCGAACAAGGCCGGATCACTTTCGATTTCTTCCATCAAGCGCATGACGCTGCGGTCGTATTCGTCAAAATCAATGACGATGCGGCCTTTGACGCGGTTCATTTCCGCCATTTTGGCAACGCCGACCGCTGCGCCGATCGAATCCATATCGGGCATTTTATGGCCCATGACAAAGACTTGGTCACTTTCCTGGATCAAATCGCGAAGCGCATGCGAAATGACGCGTGCGCGCACCCTCGTGCGTTTTTCGACCGGGTTGGTTTTGCCCCCGTAGAACTTGACCTTGCCGCTCGGATGCTTGATCGCCACTTGGTCGCCTCCGCGCCCAAGCACCAAATCCAGCCCCGATTGCGCCATGGCGCCCAGTTCGATCAAGGAAGCAGAACCTGCCCCGACCCCGATGCTCAATGTCAGCGCCATATTGTCTTTCGCTGTCACTTCCCGGATGTCATCAAGCACCGTGAACTTGGTTTCTTCTAATTTCTTCAAGATGGATTCATTGAACACTGCCATAAAGCGGTCCGAAGAAATCCGTTTCACGAAAATGCCGTTATCAGTCCCCCATCGATTGATCAAGGACGTCACCAGGCTATTTAAATTACTGCGTACCTGATCGTCCATCCCTTGAGACAATTCATCGTAATTATCGATGAACAGGATGCCGATGACGGTCCGGTCCGCATGATACAAAGTTTCAATCTCCACTTGTTCGGTAATATCGAACAAATAGAACAAGCGGTCATCTGCACGGTAATAGACGCGGTATTTGCGGCCGCCGAGCGACATGACCATTTCGTTCGATTCGGCAGACTTGACCAATTGGTTAAATTCTTCCGTCAAGCTATAAATCGATTCACCAATCAGCGTCTCGTAATCAAGCGCCGAGGTGATATAGGGATTGGCCCATTCGATTTGCTGATTTTCATTGACCAGCAAAATCCCGATCGGCATCTCGAGCAATGCTTCCTCGCCGACTTTCTTCATCCGGTAGGACAGCGTTTCGATATGCTTCTCGGTCTCTTCATAGTTGCGTTTCTCCAGTACCCACGCCGAGGTGATCGCCGCCCCGTAAAGGATGGCGAAAATGCCCGCGCCCCATTCAGACCAAAGGGAGATGAGGATCACAGCGGCCATGCCAAGAGCCAGCAATGCCAGCAATGGGTATCTTAGATTACGTTTCCTGAAAAAAGCCGACATTTCTCTTCAGCTCCTTACTTTCCTTTAGACTCGTGCGCCCGCTTGATCCAGCCCCGGATGTCGAAGCCGAGATCCAAAATCCCGATGATGCTCGTAAACGACTGCAAAGGAAATGCCAGAACCGTCACAACAACCATCACCCAGCGGGGCCAGCCCTCTTGGTGGATATAGAAATGATAGAACGATACCCCCTGCAAGAACAACAGGAACTGCAAAAGCATCGAGGCATTGGCGAAAATCAAATAAGCCATGGTCCCTTGCTCGAAATCCGACAGCAAGGACACCAAAATGACGATCAAATAATACCACAGCACGCTTTTCGGCAAGCGCATCTCGCGGAACGGCGGGAATTTCGGCACTTCGATTCCAAGCCGTTTCAAAATCGGCAACAGAATCAACAACAAGATCCACACCGTCGTAAATACCGACAAAATCAATAGCGTCGGCAGCAAGGTCTCGAAGGTCAGCATGAACTGCGCCACAAGCTCCTCGTATTCTTGCATCGATTCCGATCCGAGGCGCTCCAGCCACGTACCGGCCTGTTCATACGAACTGCGCATCGTCGCCATGAATTCTTCCAGGAAATTAATTCCTAAAAAGGCGATAGCTGCCACATATTGCAACATCAATGATAGCAGCAAGACGATGCTCGCGCCCATGAACATGAACAATTTACTTTTTTTATAATGGATCGACAGCCCAATCATGAGCCCTAGCGGAATGTGGATCAACGCCAAAGGCAATGACAGCAATCCGCCGATCAGAAAGCTTAACACGACCCCGACCGCTGCGACCAGCGCCGACGCCTTTGCCGGATACTTGGCGCTATACCAAGCAATCGGCAATGCCAAAAACAGGGTACTGATTAAACTCAGCACCGGTACATATACAGAAATAGCCAATAGGACGGCAAACAGCGCCGTCATCATGGCTCCATTCGTCAACTGACGTGTCTTTTGGTTAGGCATATCTGCGTTTTTCATCTTCTTTCGGGTTTATTTCATCCGTATAATTGTACCATGATTCAAGCCCCCGAACAAAAAAGGGAGGTTGCCTCACTGTACACCTATCGCCCCGTTTCGAGAAGGAAAAAGTTCGCGCCCTCCGGCAATGGCTGCCTATAGAAAATCATTATCGCTGATTCGCCGGCGGATGGAAATAGTAGATGGAAATAAAGTGTGGGAATCGCTTCCTGGCAAAAATATAAAAGAAGTTAGCGAGAGTTTACTTGTCGAACAGTTTTAGCATTCTACTTGTACTTCATCTTACTATTCGCCGCCCCGCTTTGGGTTGGCCTCCTGCCATAAGCCAGGAAGAGTGCCTGTCTTACGGCATCGGCTCACCCTTTTACGCTGGGCGGCTTGAAGATTTCATTGATTGGGGTGCGTTTAAATAGATCTGCTTCTTTATTATGTTGCCGGCTAATGGGGAAATCGCTTCCCGGGAAAATGTATGAAAAGATAGTGAGAGTTTACGTGTCGAACTGTTTTAGCATTCTACTTGTGCTTCATCTTACTATTCGCCGCCCGACTTTGGGTTGGCCTTTGGCAATAAGCCAAGAAGAACGCTTGTCTTATTGCGTCGGCTCACCCCTTTACGCTTGGCGGCTGAGAGATTTCTTTGATTCGGGTTCGTTTAATCAGATCTGCTTCTTTACGAGTTGCCGGCTAGCGGGGAAATCGCTTCCCGGGATAAGTTTGGAGCAGCTAGTGAGAGTTTACGTGTCGAACTGTTCCAGAATTCTATTTAAGCTTTATCTTATTATCCACCGCCCTGCTTGGGGTTGGCCTTTTGCCATAAGCCAGGAAGAACGCCTGTCTTACGGCATCGACTCACCCCTTTACGCTGGACGGCTAAGAGATTTCGTTAAGTCGAGTGCGTTAAAGCAGATCTGCTTCTTTAGGTAGTTGCCGGCTAGTGGGGAAATCGCTTCCTGAGATGAGCATAGAAGAAGATAGCAAGAAGTTTCTTGTTTACCTGTTCCGATCTTCTATTTAAGCTTCTTCTCAATACTCGCCGCCTTGCTTTGGGTTGGCCTCTTGCCATAAGCCAGGAAGAACGCCTGTCTTACGGCATCGGCTCACCTCTTTACGCTGGGCGGCTTGGTAATTTCATTGATTGGGGTGCGTTTAAATAGATCTACTTCTTTAGCTAATTGCCGGCTAGCGAGGAAATCGCTTCCCGGATGCAGCGTCTGGCACGTTGGTGGATCAGAACTAACTAGCCTCTCTAGACCATAGATAACTTGAGCTACAAAACATGAAGCATTTCCTCATTTTCTATCGAGTGGACAGAAGAAGTTTTCATCCCCTCTAGAACTAGAGACGGAGTGGAAGGGGCCGACTCCGGGAGGATCAGCGAGACAATTGAGACCCTGCAGGAGCGCAGCGACGAAGCGGCTCAATGCGAGCCCTCCGGAAAGCGTGCCCCTGCAACGCAGTCAAAAGCGGAAGCTTTTTCCTCGCTTCTTTTCATTTCTGTCGCATCAGTTGTAAGCTTTGCAGCGCAGCCTTAGCTTTTCCACTCACTTGAATACATTTCCAACACATATAAAAAAGAGGCCGGTTTCCCGGCCTCTTTGGACAATCTTATTTTTCTTCCGCTACGAACGGTAGAAGTGCCATGATACGAGCGCGTTTAACTGCAATCGTCAAACGACGTTGCCATTTAGCGCTTGTGCCCGTAACACGACGTGGCAAAATTTTGCCTCGCTCAGAAATGAATTTCTTAAGCAAATCAGTGTCTTTGTAGTCGATGCGTGTAATGTTGTTTGAAGTGAAATAACAAACCTTTTTACGCTTCTTGCCTCCGCGACGTGGTGCCATATCGAATTACCTCCCTTGTTTTCAAATTTTCTATTCGCTGATGGGCGCCTGGTTTAGAACGGCAGATCGTCGTCCGAAACTTCGATCTTCCCGCTTCCGCTTGAAAACGGATCGTCATCTACGCGAGTATTGTTTTGCTGACTTGGACTAGACGGTTGGTTCTGTTGATAAGATGGCTGCTGTCCATACGAGCGATCGTTTGAACGATCCCCAGATCCGGAGCCGGCGCTTTTCGGTTCAAGGAATTGAACGCTGTCTGCCACCACTTCCGTCGTATAAACGCGCTTGCCATCTTGACCCTCGTAGCTGCCAGTCTGAATGCGGCCTTCGACACCGGCGAGACTTCCTTTTTTGAGGAAATTCGCTGTGTTTTCAGCCTGCTTGCGCCAAACGGTACAATTGATAAAATCTGCTTCGCGTTCACCTTGCGCATTGGAGAATGTCCGGTTTACAGCAAGTGTAAAACGAGCCACCGCCGCCCCGCTTGGCGTGTAACGAAGATCAGGATCTTTTGTCAGTCTTCCGACCAATACAACCCGGTTGATCATCAGAATTCAACCTCCTTCTTCAAGTCGTGTATTATCTGTATTCCGCTTATCTTATACGTCTAGGCGTACAGCGATGTGGCGGATAATGTCTTCATTGATGTTCGCAAGACGTGTAAACTCGTTGATAGCTTCAGTTCCAGCGTTCGCTTTCACGATCTGGTAGAAACCTTCTTTGAAATCATTGATTTCATAAGCCAAACGGCGTTTACCCCATTCTTTCGACTCGATGATTTCCGCTCCGTTTGAAGTTAGGACTTCGCTGAAACGCTCAACTAGCGCTTTCTTCGCGTCCTCTTCAATGTTCGGGCGTACAATGTACATTACTTCGTATTCTCTCATCGTATTGTCACCTCCTTATGGACTTGGGCCCTGCTGTTTCCAGCGGGCAAGGAGCAAGCAATCATAAATATTACTCACATCAATATATTGTAGCATACGCACAGGCTTCCGGCAAGCTGTAATTTAGGCTATACTGGGAGCATCAAAGTTCGGGATGTGTTGCCAATGGAACCTCATAAAGTCATCGATTTGAATATAGAAGAAATCGCACCGAAAGCACTGTGGTTCAATATAGTGCTCGTTGTCGCCTTCGCGCTCGCCTACCAGCTATTCCGCGAGCCTTTGTCTTTTGGCTTTTCGCTGTTCGGCACCCTCTATTTCTTCGGCGGCTACGCATTATTGATCGTACTGCATGAATTATTCCATTTGATCGGCTTCGTCGTCTTTGGAAAAGTGCCCATCTCTTCACTTCAATACGGCCTCAACTTAAAATTGGGCATCGCTTATGCGACCAGCGACCGTCCCGTGAAAAACCGGGCCATGCGGGCGGTCTTGCTATTGCCATTTTGGACGACAGCCGTTTTGCCGACCGTCATCGGCTTTTGGCTTGGCGATCAAGTGCTCGTCCTGCTCGGCGCCATGCTGACGGCCGGGGCATTCGGCGACTTCCTCATGTACCGTGAACTGCGAAAAGAACCGAACGATGCGTGGATACGGGACGACCCGAAACTCCCCCGCCTCCACGTCTATTCCGGCTATCCGCCACTTGATGAATAATCCTCAGCATGTAAAAGAGAAAGAAGGATCTCATCAGTATATAGAATGGCAGATGGAAATGGAGACGGCGACTCCAGCGGGAGCAGTGACGGAGCAAAGCGAAGGAGCGACGCGAGCTGAAGACCCTGGACTGAGCGCAGCGAGGGAAGCGGCTGAAGCCGTGCCCGCGGAAAGCGTCCGTCGCAATGGACATCTCACATTTCTTTTGGATAAAAAAATGGGCAGTCCCAAGAGGTCATGAAACATAACCTTTTGGGACTGCCCTTCCCTTTTACTGTTTATTTCACAAACGACCGTTCCACATCCCATACGCCTTCCGGGATATATTCCTTCAACAATCGCTCCGCTTTCGCCGTATAGACAATCGCTTGTTTTGTGCCGCGTTCGGTTTCGACCTCGATCGTCAAACGGTCGTACATATCGGTTTTTGCATTCCCCGAATAATCTTCCAAATCGTTGATTGCCGGCCACAAGACATCCGGAATATCGTAAAGCTCTCCTTGGATGACATCGTCTCCCGCCAGTGCCAGCGCCGGATAGCCGAGCCCCGTATCGTACAAGCTTCCTGAAATCGTCACTTGTTCTGCCACCAATTCCGCTTCTTCCAGATAGAAATGGTATTTGCCGCCTCTTTTTAAGGTTCCATATGCGAATAAATACATTTGTTTCCCTCCTCATAAAAAACCGGATGCTCAAAAAAGCACCCGGTTCGGTATTCTTTTCCAGCCGCCAATCCGTTCTTAACTTGTTTCCATGGCAATGACTGACAATAAACTATTAGGCGTAAGCCTTATACATTAAATCTGAAGAGCATGACATCGCCGTCTTTGACGATGTATTCCTTGCCTTCTTGGCGTACTTTTCCAGCTTCTTTCGCCGCTGCCATCGAACCGGCTTCCACCAATTCGTCGTAAGCGACGGTTTCTGCGCGGATAAAGCCGCGTTCGAAGTCGGAGTGGATGATGCCCGCACATTGCGGGGCTTTCATGCCTTTTTTGAACGTCCAAGCACGCACTTCCTGCACGCCGGCAGTGAAGTAAGTGGCAAGTCCGAGCAAGTTATAAGCGGCTTTGACCAATTGATCAAGTCCTGACTCTTCGATGCCGAGCTCTTCGAGGAACATTTCTTTCTCTTCGTCGTCAAGCTCTGCCATTTCCTCTTCGATCTTCGCACACACGACGATCACGTCGGAATCATGACCAGCTGCGTAATCGCGTACTTGCTGCACATATTCGTTGCTCGCCGCATCAGCAATTTCATCTTCCGATACGTTCGCTACATAAAGCATCGGCTTGAGCGTCAACAAGTTCAAGCCTTTCGCGATTTTCAGCTCATCTTCCGTGAAGTCGATCGAACGGGCCAACTCACCGTTTTCAAAGGCTTCGCGGAGCTTCGCCAATACCGGCTCTTCGGCGACGGCATCTTTGTCTTTTTGCTTCAACAGCTTCGCGTTGCGGGCAATGCGCTTTTCGATGCTTTCCATGTCTGCCAAAACGAGTTCCAAATTGATGACTTCGATATCAGATACCGGGTCCACTCCGCCAGAGACGTGTGTGATATTGTCATCAGCAAAACAGCGCACCACTTGTGTGATGGCATCCACTTCGCGGATATGGGCAAGGAATTTATTGCCGAGCCCTTCCCCTTTGCTGGCGCCTTTGACGATGCCGGCGATGTCGGTGAATTCGAACGCTGTCGGGATGGTCTTTTTCGGTTCGACCAATTCCGTCAGTTTATCGAGGCGCTCATCAGGCACTTCGACGATGCCGACGTTTGGATCTATCGTACAGAACGGGTAGTTCGCCGCTTCGGCGCCCGCTTTCGTAATAGCGTTGAATAATGTGGATTTCCCCACGTTTGGTAATCCTACGATCCCTGCAGTTAATGCCAAAGGATTCACGACCTTTCTTTTTCGCTCACAAATTTTGCAACCATTCCATTATAGAAAGACGAGGCGGAAATGTCCATTCCTCATTCCGCCTCGGCTTTTACCAATACTTTTTTCATTTTTTTATTGAACTCGGCCCGCGGCAGCATAACGCTGTGCTGGCAGCCTTCGCATTTGATGCGGATGTCGGCGCCCATGCGGATAATTTTCCAGGCGTTCGCCCCGCATGGATGCCCTTTTTTCATTTCGACAATATCATGTAACCCGAATTCTTTCATTTCCATGGCTGCGTCCCTCCATCATTTAGTCGCGTTCATTGCGGCTGCATCACCAGGCTCGCGGTGCATGACCACCATGCGAGGGTACGGCAATTCAACGCCGCGCTGATCGAGAAACTCCTTCAAATCACGGCGCATTCTGCGGGAAACCGCAAAATGCTGCATCGGCAAGGTTTCCGCCGTCAAGCGCATGACCACTTCCGTCGCCGTCATATTCTGCACGCCGAGCAGTTCGGCCGGGCTGATGACTTCTTCGTAAGTGGGCTGTACCGTTTCCAAAAACTCCAAAATCAACCGTTCCACTTTTGCCAGGTCGGAATCATGCGAAACGCTCAAATCCACGACCGCGATCGAATTATGAAGCGAGAAATTGACGACTTCCGTGACCATGCCGTTCGGGAAGATGAATAACTCACCGGTCCACGCCTGCACTTTCGTCGTGCGCAAGCCGATTTCCTGAACCGTTCCTTCGGCTTGATTGATGCGAACATAATCACCGACTGAGAATTGGTCTTCAAAAATGATGAAGAAACCAGTAATCACATCGCGCACTAAGTTCTGTGCGCCAAAACCGACAGCGAGACCGACGACCCCGGCACCGGCGATAATCCCGCTGATGTTGACCGAGAACGCCGACAGTATGGCGACAAGCGCCATAAATCCAATGACATATGTAACAATATTCTCCAAGAGCTTCGACAAAGTCTGATGACGCCGCCCATTCGTTTTGATCGGCCCTCTTAAACGGACTGAAAACGATTTGCGGATGATGATCCGCATGACACGCGTCAATATATAGGCACCGACGGCAATTAAGATGACACGCAACGCTGTTCCGGAAATGGCTAGCCACATTTCCTCATCCATCAGCTTCGCTGTCACACGATTTACAAATCCTTCAACAACGCTTCTTTCATAAAACACGTCTACACCTTCTTTAAATTACTTACATCAGATTGAATTTAAACACGGCCGTGACAAGAAACGCAACTACAATGATCCCTGGCAATAAGTTCGCCACACGGATCTTCACGATGCCCATCAAATTAAGGCCAATCGCTGCGATCATCACCCCGCCGGTCGCCGTCATCTCGGTGATGAACAAGTCCAGCGCCGCTTCCGGGATAAGCAAGCTGATCTGCGTCGCAAACAAAGCGATCAAGCCCTGATAAACAAATACGGGAATCGCCGACAGCATCACCCCGATGCCGAGCGTCGAGGCAAGGATGATCGATGTAAAGCCATCAATGATGCCTTTTGATACAAGAACGCCGTGCTCATTGCTGAGGCCGCTCTCCAATGCGCCGATAATGCCCATCGCGCCGATGACGAAAATCAGCGTTGCTGTGACAAATCCTTGCGCCAGGCTGCCCTGGCTTTCTTTCGTGCCGAGCATCCGTTCAATCCAACGGCCGAATGCATTCAATTTGTCTTCGAGCCTCGCCCACTCGCCGATCACCGCACCGAGCACCAGGCTGATGATGACAATGACGAAATTCTGGCTCTCAAAGCCCATCTGCAAGCCCAACACGACGACCACAAGCCCAATGACATACATGACCGTCTCTTTCATCCTGTCGGGAATATTGCGCAATGCCCGCCCGATCAGTGTTCCTATGACAATTAAAAGCGCGTTGACCAATGTTCCCCAAAGAACCATATTCGAGCTCCTTCCTCTCCGTGCTTCGGAATGTGCCAAACGCACGGCTCTTCTCCCTCTTTTTATCAAGTTCGATAAACCGTTCGTTAAGCTGCCTTTGCGCCAGATCCATATTCCGAATGCCCCGGCTTTCTCCCGCTTCAAAGAAACGCCTATTTTCCGTCTCCGGAAAATAGGCCGTTTTCATACCGATGTAACGGTTCATTTGGATAAACCCGCCACGAGCGCAAAAAGCGCCTTGTGCCGGTTGAAATATTATTTCAGCAAATCGAGGATCCGTTCCAAATCATCTTCTGAGAAAAACTCGATTTCGATCTTGCCTTTGTTCTTCTGTTTTTTGATCTGTACATTCGTGCCGAAACGGTCACGCAGCTCAGATTGTTTTTCTTCTATAAAGATATCCTTTTTCTTTTCCGGTGTTTCACGTGGAACATTGTCGTTTAACCGTTGCACCAGGTTCTCCAGCTGACGGACATTCAATCCTTCTTTGACTGCCTTTTGCGCCGTCTCGGAAATATCCTTTTTGCTGCGCAAACCGAGCAAGGTACGCCCATGCCCCATCGACAGCTTTTTCTCCGAAATGAGCTCGCGCACGTCTTTCGGCAAGGTCAATAAGCGGATATGGTTGGTGATATGCGGGCGGCTTTTGCCAAGCCGGAACGCCAATTGCTCTTGCGTCAAATTCAATGTATCCATCAGCTTCTGGTAGGCTTCCGCTTCTTCGATCGGCGTCAAATCCTCGCGCTGCAAGTTTTCAAGGATTGCCAGTTCCATCATCTGCTGCTCATTGAAATCTTTGACGATGGCGGGAACTTCCTTCAATTTGCACAGTTTCGCCGCACGGAATCGGCGCTCCCCGACGACAAGTTCGAATTTCGTACCTTTTTTCCGCACCACGACAGGCTGCAGGATGCCGTGCTCGCGAATCGATTCGGCAAGTTCTTCAAGCGCTTGCTGGTCGAATACTTTGCGCGGCTGATGCGGGTTTTCTTTAATATCGGTCAATTTGATCTGCATCACTTTATCCGTTTCGTTGACTGTTTCTCCTGGAAACAATGCGTTGATGCCTTTTCCCAATCCTTTAGCCATTACGAATCACTTCCTTCGCCAATTCTAGATAAACTTCTGCGCCTCTGGACTTCGGATCATAGATGATGATTGGCTCTCCGTGACTCGGGGCCTCGCTCAAGCGAACATTGCGCGGAACTACAGTGTCATACACTTTATCCTGGAAGTATTTCTTCACTTCTTCGATGACTTGCATGCCCAGATTGGTCCGTGCATCGTACATCGTCAGCAGTACGCCGTCGATCATCAGATCGTGGTTCAAGTGTTTTTGGACCAATCGGACGGTGCTCAATAACTGGCTTAAACCTTCTAGAGCATAATATTCACATTGTACTGGAATAATAATTCCGTCTGAAGCGGTCAAAGAATTCAAGGTCAGCAGGCCAAGTGATGGCGGACAGTCGATGATGATGTAATCGTACAAGTCCTTTACTTCTGCCAAGGCATTTTTCAGCCGTGCTTCGCGTGAAATGGTCGAAACCAATTCAATTTCCGCACCGGCCAGTGAAATTGTCGCCGGCACCACATGAAGATTTTCGACTTTCGTCTCCATGATCGTGTCTTTGACATCCACATCGTCAATGAGAATTTCGTAGATGCATTGATCGACATCGCCTTTATTGATGCCGACGCCGCTCGTCGCATTACCTTGTGGATCGATATCTATTAACAGCACTTTCTTGCCTAAGTATGCAAGACAGGCGCTTAAATTCACTGATGAAGTTGTTTTTCCTACACCGCCCTTTTGATTGGCGATGGCAATCGTTCTACCCACACGTGCACCAACTTTCTTCGATACTGTCTTCATTTTACTGCGGAAACGCCTTTATGGCTATCCGCGACAGCTTCCATTTCTATATTGTATCAAATTTCCTGTTTCATAGAGATAAATCTGCCAAAAAAAGCCCTTTCCTCAACGGAAAGAGCGATTATGGGCGTTTTTTCGGAATTTTCACGGTGATTTGGTAATAATCCTCGTGTTCTTCCTCTTTTGTATCGAGCTTAATGCCGCTTTTTTTGACCATCGACAACGATTCTTTGATGGTATTCATCGCAATGCGCATATCCCGGCTGACAGCTTTCCGGCGTTTCTTAGGCTTTTTCGGGACTTCCTCCGTCAAGCTTTTGATGCGTTCTTCCAGCTCTTTGACGTTGAGCCCTTCTTCTAATAGCTGTTCGAGTAAGTGCTGCTGGAGTTCAGCGTCTTTTACCGGCAGCAAAGCACGGGCATGGCGTTCAGTGATGCTTCGTGTAAGCAACGCTTGCTGGACGGCTTCCGGCAGCTTCAACAGCCGCAATTTATTGGCGACAGCTGACTGGCTTTTGCCGAGCCGCTGCGCCAGTGCCTCCTGGGTGATTTCCTGGATTTTCAGCAAATTGGAATAGGCATGCGCTTCTTCAATTGCAGTCAATTCCTCGCGTTGAAGGTTCTCGATCAACGCGATCGACGCCGTTTCTTTATCGCTCAATTGACGGACAATCGCCGGAACTTCTTCCCAGCCGAGAGATGTCATCGCGCGGAAGCGCCGTTCCCCTGCAATGATTTCATAAAATCCTTCCTGCTGCGAATCCCTGACGACAATCGGTTGGATGACGCCGTGGACGTGGATCGTCCGGGCCAACTCTTCGATTTTCTCCTCGTCAAAAACGGTCCGCGGCTGGAATTGGTTGGCATGGATCTTAGCCAGCGGTATTTTCACCACTTCTTCAGAAGCATGGCTTGAAGCTTCTGCTGTTGCTGCATCGTTTGCTTTATCTCCGCCTCCGAAAAGACGGGCAAAAGGACTTTTCATGCTCAGGCACCACCTTATTAAAAACTTGCTCTTGTTGTTTCATTCCAAAGACGCATTTGCAATTCCATATGTTCCACGTGAAACATTAGCTGATCGGGGATTTGTTCGGCATGCCCGCTTTTCTTGGATATTTCTTCGGCGTTGCCTTGAATTTCCGGAACACTTGGATATGGCGTTCGCTTTCTTCCACAGGCAAGAGGAAGGAATGCACGGCTTCTTGTTTCACTCCAAGCACTTGAATCGCCTTCTCAGCGTCTTTCAGCTCATCGGGCGCGGATGCGGCTTTCATTGCGGCAAACGCCCCTCCTTGCTTGACGAGTGGCACACAAAATTCAGCGAGCACAGAGAGTCTTGCTACAGCGCGGGCGGTTACGATATCGTAGCTTTCGCGGTGCTGCGACTGGCCGAAATCTTCTGCGCGCGAGTGGACGAAAGAAACCTTATCCAACCCAAGTGCTTCACTCAAATGATTCAAGAATTGGATGCGTTTGTTCAATGAATCGACGATCGTCACTTCAATATGCGGGAAGCAGATCTTCAGCGGGATGCTCGGGAAGCCGGCCCCTGCCCCGACGTCGCATAATGACAGTGGCTTGGTAAAATCCATGTAAAAGGCGGCACTAATGGAGTCGTAGAAATGCTTTAAATAGACATCTGCCTGATCCGTGATGGCCGTCAAATTCATTTTTTCGTTCCATTCGACGAGTTCCTTGTAATAGATGCGGAATTGCTCCAACTGGCGCTCGGAAAGTTCGATGCCTTGTTGTTTCAATGCTTGCGCGAATTGCTGTTCGTTCACTGTATGTCCCCCTCTCACCTGTCTCACCGCACATTTGCGGGAGCGGGATTAGCGTTTTTATGTAAAAGCAAATGGGCTGGCGGATACCAGCCCATTTCGAGTTCTGTTATGTGCTGGCGGTCATGCCGCCCAGTAAAGCGCAAATGCCATTTAGACTTTTGCGATTCTTCCTTGTTCAATATACACCAATAAAATCGAAATGTCAGCAGGGTTGACGCCGGAAATGCGCGTTGCTTGTGCAATCGACAGCGGCTGCACTTCTTTCAGTTTGCCGCGGGCTTCCGTCGCAAGCCCTGAAATGGCATCGTAATCGATATTTTCCGGAATCTTTTTGTTTTCCATTTTCTTCAACTTATCAACTTGTTGAAGAGATTTTTCGATATAGCCTTCGTATTTCACATGGATCTCGACTTGCTCTTTCACTTCGTCGCTCAATGCGATATCCGATTCAGTCAAGGACGCGATCATATCGTAATTCATTTCCGGGCGCTTCAACAGGTCGGCTGCGCGAATGCCGTCTTTCAGCTCGCTGCCTCCTGCATTGCGTATCGCTTCCTGCGTTTGTTCGTTCGGCTTGATGATGATGCCGCGCAGGCGCTTGATTTCTTCTTCGATATGGTCTTTTTTCTCCAGAAAGCGTGCATAACGCTCTTCTGTGATCATGCCGAGCTGATAGCCGAGTTCCGTCAAACGCAAGTCTGCGTTATCGTGGCGCAGCAATAAGCGATATTCGGCACGTGATGTCAACAAGCGGTAAGGCTCGCTTGTGCCTTTGGTGACCAAATCGTCGATCAAGACGCCAATATACGCATCAGAACGGCTGAGGATGACTTCTTCTTTGCCGAGCACTTTCGCCGCGGCGTTGATGCCAGCCATCAACCCCTGCCCCGCTGCTTCTTCGTAGCCGGACGTGCCGTTGATCTGTCCTGCTGTATAAAGATTGGTGATTTGTTTGGATTCAAGCGTCGGCCATAATTGCGTCGGCACGATGGCATCGTACTCGATGGCATAGCCTGAACGCATCATATCGGCCTTCTCAAGCCCTGGAATCGATTCGAGCAGCTTACGCTGAACATGTTCCGGCAAACTGGTGGAAAGGCCTTGTACGTAAACCTCGCGCGTTGAGCGCCCTTCCGGCTCCAGGAAGATCTGGTGGCGCGGCTTGTCGCTGAAACGGACGATTTTGTCTTCAATCGATGGGCAATAACGCGGCCCTGTACCTTTTGCCATGCCGGAATACATCGGCGACAAATGCAAATTCTCATCGATGATCTGATGTGTTTCGCTCGTCGTATACGTCAGCCAGCACGGCATTTGGTCCATGATGAATTCCGTCGTTTCAAAGCTGAACGCGCGCGGCACATCGTCTCCCGGCTGGATTTCTGTTTTCGAATAGTCGATGCTGTTGCTGTTGATGCGCGGTGGTGTACCGGTCTTGAAACGCACCGTCTCAAAGCCGAGGTGCTCCAGATTTTCCGCCAATTTAATGGACGGCTGCTGGTGGTTCGGCCCGCTTGAGTAGCGCAAGTCGCCGATGATGATTTCTCCGCGAAGGAAGGTTCCAGTCGTGATGACCACCGTTTCCGCGCGGTAAATGCCGCCTACTTGTGTAATGAGGCCTTTGACTTCCCCATCTTCAACGATCAACTCTTCTGCGATGCCTTGGTGCAAGCTCAGGTTCTCCTGTTCTTCCATCAAGCGCTTCATTTCCTGCTGGTAGAGCACTTTATCGGCTTGAGCACGCAATGCGCGAACAGCCGGCCCTTTGGCGGTATTAAGCATTCTCATTTGAATATGCGTTTTATCGATGACGCGGCCCATAGCCCCGCCCATTGCATCTATTTCACGTACCACGATGCCTTTTGCCGGCCCACCGATTGACGGGTTGCACGGCATAAAGGCGATCATATCGAGATTCATCGTCAACACGAGTGTTTTGGCGCCCATGCGTGCAGAAGCGAGTGCTGCTTCTGCTCCGGCATGGCCTGCGCCTACGACGATGACATCGAACGTGCCTGCTTCGTATTGTGGCATGTTCGTTCAGTCCCTTCAAAAATTTATTTTCCTAGGCAAAACTGCGAGAATAATTGGTTCAATAAGCCGTCATCTGCCGTATCGCCGATGATCTCCCCGAGGATTTCCCATGTGCGGGTCACATCGATTTGAATCATATCGACCGGCACATCCATTTCAGCGGCTGTTATCGCATCCGAAATCGTTTGATGCGCTTGGTGCAACAGCGAAATATGGCGAACGTTGGAGACATAGGTCATATCCCCCGCCTCGATTTCCCCTTCAAAGAACAATTCGGCGATCGCTTCTTCGAGCTGGTCGATGCCTTCTTCTTCAATTAAAGAAGTCGTCACGAGACGTGTGTCGCTGGTCAGTTCCTTTACTTGATCCAAGTCGATCTGTTGCGGCAAATCGGTCTTGTTGATGACGACGATATAATTCATATCGCGGACCGCTTCGAATAACAGCAGATCTTCTTCTGTCAATGGTTCTGCGTAATTCAATACATAGAGGATCAAATCGGCTTCTTTTAACACTTTACGCGATCGTTCGACGCCGATCCGCTCGACAATGTCTTCTGTTTCCCGGATGCCTGCCGTATCGACGAGACGCAGCGGCACGCCGCGGACATTGACATATTCTTCGATGATATCGCGCGTCGTTCCGGCGATTTCTGTGACAATGGCTTTGTTTTCCTGGACCAAGCTGTTCAATAGCGACGATTTCCCGACATTCGGGCGGCCGATGATGACGGTCGATAAGCCTTCCCGCAAAATCTTGCCTTGCTGGGAAGTTTTGAGCAATTTGGCGATTTCCGATTGCACCCATTGCGCTTTTTCGAGCATCATCGGGCGTGTCATTTCTTCCACGTCGTCATATTCGGGATAATCGATGTTCACTTCCATCTGTGCGATCGATTCCAATAGCGCCTGGCGCAGCGAACTGATGAGGCGCGACAAGCGCCCTTCCATCTGCGTCAGGGCGACGTCCATGGCACGGTCCGTTTTCGCGCGGATCAAGTCCATCACGGCTTCTGCCTGTGACAGGTCGATGCGCCCGTTAAGAAATGCGCGCTTGGTGAATTCACCTGGCTCTGCAAGCCGTGCACCCGCTCTTAGGGCGAGTGATAGGACACGATTGACCGATACGATGCCGCCGTGGCAATTAATCTCCACAACATCTTCACGGGTAAATGTTTTTGGTGCTCTCATCAATGCGACCATTACTTCCTCCGCCGTTTCTTTCGTCGCGGGATCTTCGATATGGCCGTAATGGATGGTATGGCTTGCCTGTTCAGCGAGCGCTTTAGCAGACGGCGCACGGAACAAACGGTCTGCGATGGCCACCGCTTCCGGCCCGCTCAAACGGACGATGGCGATAGCCCCTTCACCGCTTGGCGTGGAAATCGCGGCGATCGTATCGAATTCCATCATGATGCTGTTTCCTCCTCTTGCAATAAAATACCGAGGGCAAACAAATTGACGTTGCCCACAGCATGCTTTTATGGGTTAAAACAGTTGTCCACATGTGGACAACTGGCAAAATACGCGTGGCTGTACAACGTACAACAATAACACAAAATGCATAAAATCAAAAGATACAGCGCTCGTTTTTGGTATTTTTTTCAGGTTCACTGCGCAAATATGATATGCATAAATATACATCTGTAAAATAGCCGCTTCTTTGTTTCATTCCATAAAAAATGCCCGCTGGCGTCATATGAATGACGCCAGCGGGCATTTTCTTCTATTATTTATGCGGTTCGATGACCAAATAGCGGTTCGGGTCTTTGCCTTCCGAATAAGTGTCGATATCCAGTCGCCGCGACAGCGCCTGATGGATCACTTTCCGCTCGTAAGACGGCATCGGTTCGAATTGGACACGGTTTCCGGTGCGGATCGCTTTGTCCGCCATCCGGTCCGCCAATTGTTCCAAGGTTTCCTGGCGGCGCTCCCGGTAATTCTCTGCATCCAGCTCGACGATCATGAATTGTTCAGCGTGGCGATTTGCCACCAATTGCGCCAATTGCTGGAGCGAATTCAAGGTCTGTCCTCTTTTGCCGATGAGCATCGCCACTTTTTCACTTTCCAGTTTAAAACGCACCGTTTTGCCTTGTTTTTCATGCGCAACGGTCAAATCGTCGATCTTCATGCCTTTTGCAACGTCCTGCAAATAGGTTTTCGTTTCTTCGATCGCTTTATCATTCGATGGCTTCACTGCCGGTTCTTCAGCTGATCCGCCGAAATCCGGCTCTTCTCCCTCTTCCGTCGGAGCTGACGGCATCTCTGCCGCAATTTCTTCTTCAGAAGGTTTGGCGCTGTCCGCTTGTTCCGGCGTTTTTTCCGTCTGCTGCGGCGCCTTTTCAGTTTCTGGCTGTCCTGTTTCCATCACTGTGACTTCAACTTCCGCATCTTTTGCCCCGAATCCGAAAAACCCCTTTTTTCCTTCTTCGATAACGCGGACCGTTACTTCGTCCCGTGATTTCTTCAGTATTTCCAACGCATTTTCAATCGCTTGTTCGACCGTTTTCCCCGTTTGTGTAAGATGCTTCACTTTTTAGCCCCTCCTGTTTTCGTTTTAACAGGCTGTTGCACTTCTTTCTTTTCCCATGGACGGTAAATGAACATGTTTTGGATCAGCGAGATGATATTCCCGATTACCCAGTAAAGCGTCAATGCGGATGGCAAGATGATCCCGAATCCGGCAATCATGACCGGCATGAAATACATCATCGCTTTCATTTGCGGGTTGTCCATCGCAGGGCCCGTGCGCAGAACGATCAATTGCATGATACCGGCTGTAACGGCCAGGATAATGCTCGGTTCTGCCAGCGGGAAGATCAAAAATGTGCCAAGATCGATTTCAGGCGTCGCATTCATGCGGCTGATCGCGTGATAGAACCCGATCAGAATCGGCATCTGGATGACGATCGGCAAGCAGCCGGCCATCGGGTTGACGCCTTTTTCCTGGAACATCGCCATCATTTCCTGCTGATATTTCTGCTGGGTGACGGCGTCTTTCGATTTATACTTCTCTTTTAACTTAGCCAGTTCAGGCTGGATTTCCTGCATGCGTTTCGAACTTTTCGTCTGCTTGATCATCAATGGCAATAAGGCCAGACGGATGAGAATCGTTACTGCAATAATCCCGAATCCATACGTGCCTAGGAAATCCTTAAAGAATACGATGATCGATACTAACGGCCAAACGACAAACTCATTCCAAAACCCTTCGCTTTGGTCGCTGATCGGCTGATCAAACTCCATACAGCCCGATAATAAGAGGGCAACAGCCACCAAGGCGAAGAGCAATCCTATTCTCTTCTTCACTTTGCTTCCTCCAAACTCTATTCAATTACTTCCTATAGTAACATCCGGATTGATCCGGCATCTACTTCTTCGGCAAAGCGCGTGCGATTTTCAGCACATGCTCCAGACTTTTCTTGCTTTCATGAAAATCTAAATTGGCCGCCTGTGGTCGGGCGATGATAATGTAATCCGCGTTCGGCAGGAGATCATCCTTCAATTCCAAGAAGGCTTGGCGGATATAGCGCTTGACGCGGTTTCTAGCGACCGCATTGCCGACTTTCTTGCTGACGGATAGGCCCAGGCGAAATTCCTCCTGCTCACCTTTCAGCAAATAGACGATGAATTGCCGATTCGCAAATGATTTTCCTTTTTTGAAAACGCGCTGAAACTCCGTATTCTTCTTGATCCGCTGCTGCTTATTCATTTTTTCACCTGCTACTTGCTTATTTTGATGCATTTTCGCTCAAATTCCGCGAAAAAGAAAAAAAGACCACTGATGCGGTCAGTGGACTTTAAGCTGATAGTACTTTTCTTCCTTTACGGCGACGGGCAGCGATAACGCGACGTCCGTTCTTTGTGCTCATGCGTGCTCTGAAGCCGTGCACTTTGCTGTGTTTGCGTTTATTTGGTTGGTATGTGCGCAATGTCATGACCTTACACCTCCTATATAAAAGTTAACTATTTTCTAAAGACAGTCTCGACTATTATAAGGGCGCTGGCTTGTCCATGTCAATCATTTCTTTTAAATGCAAGAGATCCGCCAGGCAATCCGAAAAGGAAAGTTATACACAATCACGGAGGATCTTCGGTGAACTTCCTGTGATCTCATTTTTCGCGAATTTGATTTATCCACATGCCTTATCGACAGGTTTTTCACATAGGAACTGCCTGTGGATATCAAAAATGTGCACAAAAGCTGTCATGTGGATAAGTGAAAGAAATGCTTGTAATGTCTATCGTTTTTTGATAACATTGTTTTGTTTTCACTTGTTAACAATTTCTATCCCGAAATAGTTATCCACATATTGTGGGTAAGGTGTGGATAGTTTTCCCCAAGCCTGTTTATAGATCTTATCCACAGGCTGTGGTTTTGTGTATGGTATACTGTAAAAAATCTTTACATATAAAGGAGATACGCTA